>JAISBI010000038.1 GCA_031266275.1 Candidatus Nomurabacteria bacterium
CAACAAGTCTTTAAATAATGGCAAGTTCAACTTCAAGTGATCCCAAAATGATCGACCTCTGTCGGTTTTAATAAAGCGCAACCACAAAAACACACCAATGCCGGCCAAAATCAGCAGCAGCCACCAGAATTTACCGATGAAATCAGCGATGTCCACCAACACTTGCGTCAAAAACGGCAGTTGTTCGCCTAGATCTTCATAAAGCTGTTTGACCTGTGGCATGACGGTCATGAGCAAGAATATAATGACGCCGATAATAACGACGATGACGATGGCTGGATAGACCAAAGCACCTTTAACTTTGGAAATTATTTCGGCGTCTTTGTCTTGCTGGTCAGCCAGACGCAGCAGTGAGCGATCGAGCGTACCCGCCATTTCGCCAGCGGCTACAATTGCCACATAAATCTGGTTAAATACCTTTGGCCAGCGGGCAAAAGATTGGCTGAGCGTTTTGCCGCTCTCAACATCGGCGATGACGAACTGAATGATGCGTTTCAAGTTTTTCGAACTGGTTTGCTCTTCAATAGTACGGAGCGATTGTCCGACCGGCAAGCCGGCATTAATCAAAGTTGACAATTGACGGGTGAAAATAATGCGCTGTTTGGCTGAAACACGATCGGCCGGCAGCCACCAATTATCACGGTCTTCTTTGACCTCGATGACAGATAATCCTTGAGATAACAACAAATTGGCCGCTTCTTTTTCGGAGCTCGCCGAAATAGTGTCTTTGATAACTTTGTTATCTTTGGTGTCGCGCGCTATGTAACGATATGATAGCATTAGCCTCCTACAATCCTCGCTAATTCTTCGGCGTCTACAGCATAATTACGCGCTTCGTCCATCGTAATTTTACCGGTTTTAATCATTCCGGCCAACGTATTATCCATACTTTGCATGCCGAGATTACCAGAAGTTTGGATGACGGCATCAAGCTGATGGGTCTTGCCTTCGCGCACAATATTGCGCACGGCAGTAGTGGCCAGTAGGATTTCTGACGCCGCAACACGACCGCCACCAATAGCTGGAATTAAGCGCTGAGACACTACGGCCTCTAAGACACTTGCTAGTTGCTGCTTGATTTGCGGCTGTTGATGGGCTGGAAATACATTAATCATGCGGTCAATTGACTGAGCAGCCGAAGCAGTGTGTAAAGTCCCAAAAACCAAGTGGCCGGTTTCGGCAATCGTCAAAGCAGAAGAAATCGTCTCCAAATCGCGCAACTCCCCAACCATGATAACGTCTGGGTCTTCACGCAAAACACTCCTCAATGCCATGTTAAATGACAAGGTGTCATAATGTAACTCTCTCTGCGCCACAATTGAACGATTCGATTTGAACGAAAATTCTATCGGGTCTTCAACGGTAATAATATTGACAGGTTTTTCTCTGTTAATTTTATCTATCAGGGCAGCTAAAGTAGTTGATTTACCAGATCCAGTCGGACCCGTGACTAGCACCAAGCCTTTGGGCAAATCGGCCAAGGTCTCAATGGCTGCCGGCAAACCGAGTTCCGTAACGGATTTAATCTCATTGGGTATGAAGCGCAACGATGCGGCCAGCAATCCACGCTCGCGAAAAGCGTTAGCGCGAAATCGCCCCAAGTCCCCAAAGTTAAACGAAAAATCGAATTCTTTATCTGAAGTCAAAATAGCACGTTGTTCATCATCAAGGATACTATAAACCAATCCTTGTATAGTTTCATCATTTAAGGCCGCCGCGTCATTGATTGGTGACAAAACACCGTCGATACGCAACATCGGCGGTACACCCACGCGTAAATGCAAGTCCGAAGCGTTTTGCCTGACTACTCGCTCTAGTAATGTTTCAATTTTTAGCTGTTCCATGCCCACCTACTCCTTTTATTCGTAACCATTATAACGTAATTTTCTATCATTTTCAACCTCATACTATAATATTAGCAACTCGATTTACCTCTTCAATAGTTGTACTGCCGTCTAACGCTTTTAGATAACCGTCTTGACGCATAGTAATCATGCCCTGTTCCACTGCTAATTGCTCAATTTTTATATTAGTAGAATGATTGACGACCAGATCTTGAACTTCGGGAGTGATATTCATGGCTTCGAAAATCCCCAGCCGTCCACGAAAACCGTCTGGAGCAGCTTCGGTTTTGATACCTCTTTGGAGGTTATATTTATCACTATAGACTGGCAAGTTTGAATAGCCGAGATCCGACACGGCGTTTACCATAGCCGCTTCATTCTGTGGCAATAGTTGACCAATAGTATTGTTGATTGAATCATTTTCGTTTTTGTTGGCCTCATAGACTTCGCGGTCGTTGACATTGTGGCGTACCAAACGTTGTGCTACTGCTATGTTGACGGTCGAAGCAATCAAAAACGGCTCAATACCCATGTCGGTCAGACGGGGCAAAATTCCGGCCGCTGAATTGGTGTGCAAAGTCGCTAAAACTAAGTGACCAGTCAATGCCGCTTGCACGGCTAGTTCCGCCGTTTCCCTGTCGCGTATTTCACCGACCATGATAACATCTGGGTCTTGGCGCAAGATACTCTTCAGGCCATCGGCAAAAGTCAGTCCAACCGCAGCATCAACTTGTATTTGATTGACCCCGTCAATTTTGTATTCAACTGGATCTTCTAGCGTGACAATGTTAATTTTGTCGCTCAGTATTTCTTTGATAATTGCATATAGTGTCGTCGTCTTGCCTGAGCCAGTTGGTCCGGAAATCAAAATCATACCGCCAGTACGCACCATGTTATCGCGTACTGCACGCAAAGCATGCCCGGTCATGCCCATGTCTTCCAATTTCAAACTAATTGCTTCTTTTTTGAGCAAGCGAATAATAATCTGCTCACCCCATATAACCGGTGATATGGCGATACGCAGGTCAATCTCTACATCACCGACTTTTGTAGTAAATTGCCCATCCTGCGGTTTGCGGTGCTCATCAATTTTTAGATTTGAGAGGATTTTAACGCGTGAAACTATAGCTGATTCAATTGATTTAGGTAAAACTGTAACCTCTTTTAAAATACCGTCGATACGACAACGCACGCGCAGTTCCGTACGCGTCGGCTCTATGTGAATATCAGAGGCATTTTGGCGAGCAGCATAATCTAACAATTTAGCGATGATTTGGCTGACTGGTGAATCCGGCGTGATAGCTCTGACTTCTTGAGCATTTGGGGCTTCATCAAGCGTGTATTTAGTGTCGTCGGCGGCATTAGTTAAATCGTCAGTGATACTCAAATTATATTGGGACAAGATGCTATTGATGCTTTTTTGTGATGCCGTAATGACTTCGATGCGCTGTTTGGCGGCGCTAGACAAAGCATCGACCATTTGGAGATTATCCGGATCGAGAGCTGCAATCTGCAAAGTATCCCCGTCCACGCCAATCGGGACAGCCATCATACGGCTAGCTATATCGTACGGTATTTTATTCAGAACTTCCGAGTCGATGTGCGCCTCAGCCAAATTGACATATTTTTTGCCGGTGGCCAAAGCCGTGGCTCGAGTCAACTCCTCGTCCGGCACTTTACTTTGTGAATGCAATAAAGTAATTATTGAAATGCCTTGCTCTTTGGCCTGCTTTTTATAGTCACCCAACTCATCGGCCGTCAATAAGCCACCGTTAACTAAGTTTTCAACTATTTTATTAGCAATTTCGTCAGTCAGGACCGCCATGACCGTTTATTCCTCCGCTGTTATTTCTGGTTGTTCTGTGTCTGGCGTGGTTTGATTATTTGTAGCATCATTTTCTTGCGTACCGTCGCTGTCGGTCGGATTACCAGTCGACTGTCCGCCCGTACCTGTCACCACTTTGATAGTCGGGTTAATAGGACGCTTATCACCATTCTCAGAATAAACAAACTCGCTCGGATCTACTACGTCTTCAGAAAACGTGATGGTCGTATCGACGAATTCATTCGGTTTACGTTGGCTATCCTGAGTGATTGAATTAGTCGCGAAAAAAGCGACAAAACCGGCCACAGCAGCCACCAAAATAATCAATGCCCAGTCAGACTTTTTCATCGTATAACCTCCTTACTTCCTAGTTTGTAATCAATTAACGGTGAGAAATAAGTCGTCGCGGTAATCGACGCACGCAATTCTCCGCCACCGTTTATAGTGATGGTGTCGATAGTGATTGGCCGGATGGAGCGTTCCATGTCTTTTATGGCGGTTTGAATCGCTTCATATTGTCCAATCAATACGACGCTAAATTGCACCGGTAAAGCATTACCGACTGAGCCGCTAGTTTGTCGTGAAGTTGAGCTGGTGGCAGTGGCATTTTCGGCCGACGCGCTGTCATTGACATTGATTGACTGAATCGAAATATTGGATTTACTCAATATGGAGTTTTGCAGCGATGCCGCCAAAGCTGAACGGTTATCGATGGTTGGCATGGAGTCCAAAATGACCTCTAACGGGCTACTGTTTGCGTTGATACGGAGCTTTTGCAAAGACTTGTTTTTTTTCAAATCTTCAATATTACCATCGAGAGTCTTTGTGGTGTCAATATTATTCTTTAGAGTATTATTTGTGACACTAAGTTCACCGATAATTTGGCTGTTATAATTTATATCTTCGATAAAATTCACTCCCAAAACTAAACAAACCGCCACGACAATGGCCGTCAAAACCGCGAACAACATGATTTGCTGCGTATCTTTGCTAATGACGCCACGCATCTTGCTTGGCTTGGTCGGACTATTATTCATTACCGCCTCCATTTTCATTTCCATTCACGCTTGCGCCCTCGCCTCCGCTTTCGGTATTTTCGGTCTCAATCACTATATCGTTGGAGAATACTGGGATGTTGCGCGCTGAATCCGAAGTAATTTGATTCGGCACAAATGCTGCTACTTTATTCATGAGGACTTCTTTACCTTTTTTATCTCTCACTGTTAATTTGAACGCGTCAACATTGAACTCGACTACTATACGAAAAGACACACGATTACGTTGTGAACTAAACGATGATGAAGTCACGGCGACTGAATTAAACAGTAGCTCAGCGTCTTTGACGTCAGGTGTTTGCTCGGTAGTAAATCTGGCATTTTTCAACGAAATCTTGTATGCGTCAAGCGCCGTGAACGACGGTGAAACACCTGTCAGTGTGGCCGTAATCTTCGTCGAAGAATTAGTTGGGCCGGAGTTTACAACTATGCGATCAAGCTCGGCCCTATTCGGCTCCGGAGCATTGACATCTCTCAAGAAATCAAACAAACGCGAAGTGATTGGGATATTACCGTAAATTGAATTGACTGAAACAATGTCTTTTTGCATAGTCAGCAAACGATTGATACGAGCGACTTTTCCACCATCTTCCGTTTCGTCTTGGGTGCTGATAATTTGTTGGTAATTTTTTTGAATATCGGAGCGCAGCGAACCTTTGGTAGCATTTTGTCCGACCATGATGAGGCCGGTTATCAATAAAAATGCTGCGCTAGCCGACGCTAACGTAATACAGCCGGCCAGAATCAACCGCTTAATGTGTTGAATACGCAAATTCTCTTTTTTGATAGACGGTATCAAGTTGATGGTTAACATTTAATGAACCTCCTTTTCTGCCAGTCCCACTACGACAGCAAACTGAGCGGATATCGGCGCCACTTGTTGCTGCAGCTCTGGCGGAACAACGACGTTTTGCCAAGGGGTCGCGAAATTAGCCTGTCCCCCGACATGACTAGCAATTAGTTCGGCAAAGCCCGGTATCATTACAGAATAACCAGACAATAATGACGAATCAATTTTTATGCCCGGATATTTATCGTTGACGTATTTGATTGTCTTATTGAGCTCTGTAGTGAATTGCTCGATAAAGGTATTTATTGACAGCATCAACTTACCCTCTAATGCTTGCTGGTTCAACCCGAATTTAAATATATATTGTTCAGCTTCTTCTGGCTTAATATTCAACCCACCGGAAGCGGTACGCACTAAGTTTTTCAAACCAAACGAAACTGATCGGATCAAGCGAGGGTTATCGCCAACAGTGACCAAAATATCCGTCGAGTAATCACCGACATCAATAATTACGTGATTGCTGGTAATATTTCGTGGCAAAATAGCGCGTGCTAAAGCAATTGAATCCGGTTCAAATGAAATCACATTCAACCCGATGTCTTCGAGAAAATCCAATTGACCCTCGACATATTCATTTGTGACACTGGTTATTAAAACCTCCAGTTTTTCTTTATTCGCCAGCGATTGGCCGAGCAAGGCCCAATCTATCTTGGTTTCATCAGCATTAGTCGGTATGACATTTTCCGCTTGATAACTGACGGCTGACGGTAACTCACGCTCTGGCACATCCATAACTTCAATGACCGTTGAAAAAACTTTACTAGAAGGTACGCCAGCAGCAACGTTTTTGGTTGTGATATTAGCCGCTTTGACCGTCTCTAAAATTACTTCTCCCAAACGTTTACGATCCGCAATGGCACTTGAGGTCGACGTTTGTTCATCAATCGGAGTAACGGCATATTTTGTTAAATGCCATTCAGTCGGCGTTTTCTGTGTCAATTGACAAACTCTAACAGCAGTCGTGCCGATATCTAAAGCAAAAAATTCGTTGACGATTTGATTCAACCTAACAGCACCAAGGACTTTGCCCACCGCATTCTTTATATCCATATGTCTTTATTGTAGCATAACCTCTTTGTCGAATGCAAGTCTTTTTGATAATTTTTTCTAGTTTGCTACAATATTGTATATGAGTTTATCAATTGGCTTGATTGGATTGCCAAATGTCGGCAAATCCACCCTGTTCAACGCGTTGACCGACAATGATATCTTGGCGGCTAATTATCCTTTTGCCACCATCGAACCAAACGAAGGCATCGTCCCCGTCCCTGACGAGCGCTTGAATACTTTAGCAGGAATATACAAAACCGATAAGATTGTGCCAGCGACGGTACGCTTCGTCGATGTCGCTGGATTAGTTGAGGGCGCAGCAAAGGGCGAAGGTTTGGGCAACAAATTTCTAGCCAACATCCGTGAGTGCGATGCCATCGTCCATGTAGTACGAGCTTTCGAAAATGACGACATCATCCATGTCACCGATAAAATCGACCCTAAAACCGATATCGAAGTCATCAACACTGAATTGATGTTGGCAGACATCCAAACTTTAGAAAATCACATCCCTAAGGTTCAAAAAGAAGCCAAAGCTAGCACCGAATTGCGTAAAAAGCTTGAATATTTGACGTCTTTGCAAAATGAGTTATTGTCCGGCAAAGCGCCCAGCCATATCGACCATAAAATGCTTGACGGCCTGCAATTACTAACGACCAAACCAGTGATTTATGTATTTAATATCGATGAAAACGGTTTGACCGACAAGGGCAATCAATCCGCATTGACGAGCCTAATTGAAGCGCCCAGCCAAGCAGTTTTCGTCTGTGCCAAACTCGAAGAAGAACTGCGCGCCCTATCGGCCGTCGAAGCCATAGAGTTGCTGGCTGATTACGGAGTCGTCGAAACAGGTCTGAGCCAGCTCATCAAAGCCGCCTATTCCGTGCTCGGCCTGCAAAGTTTTTTGACCGCTGGAAAAAAAGAAATCCGAGCTTGGACAATCAAAAAAGGCGCCACCGCGCCCCAAGCCGCCGGCGCCATCCACACCGATTTCGAACGCGGCTTCATCGCTGCCCAAATCGTCAATTATGATGATCTAGTGACCGCCGGCTCCGACACAGCCGCCCGCGCCGCTGGCAAAGTCCGCACCGAAGGCAAAACTTACATCATGCAGCCAAACGACGTGGTCGAATTTCGGTTTAATGTTTAAGCCGCTTTGAGCAGCGACGCCGCTATGCGTCCAGCCAACTCGTCAATTTTACTTTTCCCCTCTATTATCAACTCAGTTGGAGTGCTTTGCTGCTTGCTTACCGCATACTTCACAACGGCGTCCTCGGACTCTTGACGCTCTTCGTTGTCATATCGATACCATCCCACCATGCTACTCGGAACATCGCGCTCGCCTTGATAATATTCTACGTACTTACTTCTTTGTACGCTCCGCGATGGTTGCAAAACAACAGCCCTGTCAAACAGCTTCCCGTCTTTTAATATTATCCCTAAATTTGACGGTATCGCGCCATATATTATAACGCGCCCTCCGCCAATTTTGCCTCCATCTCTGCGTTTGGCCTCAGCTAATTTATACATCAATTGATCTATGGCCCATACGTGAGAAACGTCCTGTTCTTTCATAGACAGCAATTTCGTATCCGTTTCCTTATCAACCCCTATCAATAACTCCTGATTTGCGTCGATTAATACATCGTTCCAACTAGCCATATCGACAGCGACGCGCTCTTCGTCTGCGACATCTCCGACGCCAGCTACCAAAACAATTTCGCTGAGACCAAGCTGCCTAGCATAATTTCGTACATACTCAGCCGTTCCTAATAATTCTCCTGAGTCATAGTGATAAGCTTCGCGCCAACGTTCGTCTTGATGGTAAATCGAGGCTGGGTCATATTTTTTTACTTCTTTTAAACGCTCTCTGTATTGTTCTATCTCTTTTTTGCGTTCATCAAGAGCGTCTTTCAACTCAGCTATTTCAAGTGCTTTTTTTACCAAAAGTTGGTAGTAGTCTTCTTTAGTATCATAATAGTCTCGAACTCCATCGCCAAGTACGTCTACTGTGACTACTTTTTTGGACGACCCTGGATTATCTTCACGGTAGTGTTTAAATTGGGAGTTGTCTATTAAACCAAATAACCCATAAAAACGATGGCCGTAATCTGATTTGTCTATACTTAAACGAGACGTATCTCTCTGTAACCTCCTAATGGTCAAATCGGCAATTTTAGATAAAACATACCTGCGCGATTCATTGGCTGCAGGCATATTCCCGTCAATACCTAATGCTTCCATAGCAGCCCCACTTAGCCCATTAAATGCATCTCGAATTTTCAATAATGGTTTGCGAACATCTTCATAACCAGCATCGTCATTTAAACCGTCTGCAGCATCTTTTAATTCCTTTATATAAGAAACTTCTACGTTCTCTATGAGCTGGTCGATGGTGTCTCTATCAATGTCACTAATGTCTCCGTCTGGCCAAAATTCTTTTCTGCGCATAAGTTTACCCACTTTATCAAGAACAGATGTGGCGTCTTTTGCGCCAATATCGTCATCAATATCAGACAGAACGTCATTAGCTTGCGCAATAAACTGACTACCGTAAGTACTGTGTTCGACATCAAAATTAACAATGAACATTTCCTTATCAGGAGCACGTCCAGCAGAAAAATATTCTAACGCACGCTCATCGTCTTTACTGAGCTCTCCGTTTTCAATGACAATAAAGTCTGGCCGGCGCGCTTGTTCGTCCGGATATCGCGGTATCACGACCTCGTTATATGCCGCGATACCCGCACTGTCTTCTATGAACCGGGGAGTGTCCAATGAGCTACTTCTCGCCTCATTTGACCCATGACCCTTTTGTATCCGCATAGTAGTACCTCTGTCGCCTTTATCTGTGGAACGCACATCATCTGGAGAAATAGTCGAGAAGCCTAGCACCACAGATCTGCCACCTGCTCTACGGGTGCTCATCCCCCATATTTTGCCAACATTCTGCGACGGCGTCATATACGTACAAGAAATATTATCGTTAACCTCTCCTTTTCTGTGTTTATCCCAAGCCCCGAAATCATCCATTAATTCTGCCGCTAACTCCCTGTTATCAACACCCTTTCCAATATTACCCTCTTTACTAAACTTTATTCCGTGAGCCAAAAAAGAGTAGTGAGCACCGGACAAATTATATTGTTTAACTTTCATCCCACCAACCGTGACTGTTTCAACCGAGATTCCCTCTACGCCTTTTGCTATCATTTCGTCGAATTGTTCAGCCCCTGTCATGACCTCTGACCACTCTTTAGCGATTTCTCGTCTTTCCAACTGCTCTGGCGTTTCGGTATCGGTCGTCTCTGCACCACTTTCAGCGACTGTCACATCCCATGCCGTTGACGTAGTTTTTATGTTACTGTTCGGGTCTGTATCCATATTTTTATGTTTCCTATTCTCTTCCATTATAGCAAACTTTTGTCCTTTTGTCAATACCTAGCGGGAGCGAAAACTGCCCCATCTACATGGACAGGGCGATTTCGGAGTGGTTTTCTCTCGAGTTTTAGTTCATCGAAGCGGCTTTGAACTGTTCGACTTTCGGTTCTTCGCCGTATTTTTTCAAACTCTCGTTTAATTTCGCGACAAAGGTGTTGCGTTGCTCTTCATAACGGTGTTGCAGGTCTTCCTCGCGGCTGATTTGATCTTTGATAAGGTCGAGATTTTTCTTGGTATTTTTCTCGAACAAAGATTTAGCGTCTTCCGACAAACCGTTGGTGTCGCGTTCCAAGTCATCATTGATGTTTTGAATACGCTGTTTCAATCCATCAATAGTCTTCTGGATTTTAGCGACTTTGGCCGCCGTGTCGCGATCAGCCCACGCCAACAAATCTTCAAACTCATTGCCAGTGCTCAGAGAATCGATTGAGATGTTCGGCAAAGATTCCTCTTCTGATTTTTTCGACGCGATGTCTTTCTTATAATCAGTCGCCGGTTCTGGCTCAGCGATTTGGTCAGCCGGTTTCACAGGCGCGACTTCTTCTGGCTCATCGGCTAGAAGCTGATCAATCTCTTCGTCGCTGATTGGCGTCGGCTCTGGATTGACCGCCAAGTCATCTTCTTCGACGCTGCTAGGCAGCAACTCTTCATTTGGCGCTTCAGTCGAAGCTTCAGCTTCTTTAATCGTTGCGTTGACTTGTTCTTCTGACGGAGCCCCATCATCCACATTGATCGACGAGCCGCTTTCTTCGGCGCCACCAATAAACGGGTTGGTTATTTCGTCTTCTTGTTTTTTCTTATGTCTAAACATTTCCCACTCCTAAATGTCTCTTAGATTAATATTCTCCCCCTTATATTAGCATAAACTTTTCATAATTTCAAGATCTTTTGAAAATCTTTTTTATTTCATCATGAATTTTCTCGACCACACCATAAAATCCACGCTGTTCGAGATTATTCACCGACTTTTTCCCCTATTTCGTACATCTTACCCTCGAAACGCATCTCGTCTACTATCTCATACGGCGCCGAACCGGACTTTTCGAAAACTGTCACGCCGTCGATTTTGATGGGCAGATTATCGACTCGACCAATTAGCCCGCTACTGTCAATTTGGCGAAAAGTGATGTGCGGTCGGTAATTTTCAAGTGCCCACCCCAAATCTAATTCAGCTTTTGGATGCTGATGTTTGAACGCGGCAATGCACAAAGAATGAAAAGCTAGCAGCTCCGGTACGATTTGGATTTTTTGCGCCACGATATTTTCATTCGGCCCGAACAAGCCAGCCCCAATGGTCTTCGTTTCAAACGGCGCGATAAAACGGCAAATTCTTTGGATTACCTGTCGAGTTTCAGTATCATATTTTTGTTCAAAAGGTGGCGTAATTGTTGCGTGCTCAATCAAACCTCGCTCAAATTTATCACCAACTCGCGAAAGCTCCGGCTCCAAATCAGCAAACTTCGGTACGTGACCGATGAAAAACTTCGCTTGTTCTCGGCTCGGCATGGCTACTCTTTAGCACGCTCTAAATACGACCCATCCCTCGTGTCGACTTTGACCACATCGTCTGTTTTAATAAATGCCGGCACTTTTATAGTGATGCCAGTTTCCAGCTCCGCATCTTTTTGCACGCTCGAAGTAGTGTCGCCTTTGACGACGTTGTCGGCTCGAACGACCCGCAATAACATCGACGTCGGCAGTTCCACATTGATGACTTTTCCATCAAAAAACTGCAATTGCACTTCACTGCCCTCTTTAACATATTTCGGCACGTCCTCGCCATCCTCCGCGCTGACTTCAAATTGTTCAAAAGTCGTCGGATTCATAAAATACATGCTCGAACCGTCTGAATATAAATATTGCACTGTCTGGTTGGTCACTTCTGCCGTCTCAATCTTGTCTTGGCCTTTATAAGTTTTGGGAATCACGGCGCCAGTCACCAAGTTTTTGAGCCTGACATTGACAATTGACCCGCCGCGCCCCATGACTTTTTGGGCATATTCGACTACGCGATACGGCTGGCCGTCAATTTGGACCACTGTTCCTTTTTTCAAATCTGTCGGTTGATACATCTCTTCCTTTCGTTTTAAGCTAGTTCACTCCAATTATATCCTGTTTTAATGTCAACTTTCAACTTCACGCCCAGTTTCAAATCGATTCCCTCCATAATTTCTTTCATTTTTCGGCCGACGTTCTCGGCTTGCTCCGGCTCGGTTTCAACCATGATAGAATCGTGTATTTGCATGAATTGGCTGGCTTCGGGAATTTCGTTTTCAATTTTCAGCATGGCCATTTTCATGAGGTCGGCTTCTGTGCCCTGAATCGGCATATTAGCGGCGGCACGCTTGGCGGCTTCGCGAATGACGAAATTAGGCGATTTGACATCGGGCGTCAAACGACGCCGACCGAATAAAGTTTCGACGAAACCGTCATTTTCGGCTTTTTTGACCGTCTGGTCGATGTATTGTCGAATCGGTGCTCGCACCCGAAAATATTTCTCGATGAAGTCTTTGGCTTCGTTGAAATTCATGTCGGTGGCTTCCGACAAGCCGCGCGGACTCATGCCGTACAAGACGCCAAAATTAATCGTCTTGGCAATGCGCCGTTCCTTTTCCGTGACGTCTTCAATGGCTTTACCGAACGCTTCAGCCGCAGTTTTGGTGTGAATGTCCACTTCGTCGTCTTGAAAATCTTCAATCAAGTTAGTATCGCCGGCCAACGCCGCTGCCAGTCGCAATTCAAACTGCGAATAATCGGCGTTGACGATGATTTTGCCCGAACTAGCGACCAAAGATTCCCGAATTCTATGTCCGAGCTTGGTGCGAGTCGGAATATTTTGCAAATTCGGCTCACTCGAGCTGAGTCGGCCAGTCTGGGTGATGTCTTGGTGAAACGACGTGTGAATATACGAATTTTCGTCCGCCAACTTCGGCAGAGCGTCGACGTAAGTTGACTGCAGTTTGGCTAGTTCGCGATGCTGTTCAATCAGAGCAATAGCTGGATGTAGCGGCCGCAATTTAGCCAACTCTTTAGCGCCGGTCGAAAAACCGCGCCTAGTTTTTTTGACGCCAGTCGTCGGTAGACCCAAACTATTAAATAATACTTCCGACAGCTGCAGCGGACTGGCAATATTGAACTCCTGCCCTGTCGAACTGTATATTTCGCTCTCTAATTTGCGCAATTTTTGATGCAATTCCACGCTCATCATACTGAGCGTCGGGATGTCCAGCCGCACGCCGCGCTTTTCGATTTTGGCAAGCAAAATCTGCAACGGAAAATCGACACTGCGCGCTAATTTGTCCATTTTCGGTAATTTTTCCAAATCCGCGCTGAGCGAAAGGTACAGATCGTAAATTTTAGCCGGCGTCTCGTCTTCCATATCCGGCGCTTTACGCAGTGAATTGAGTAAAAAACTCGCCAGACGCGTGTCAAAAAGCTGACGCCCCGACATCACATCACGGTCATCCGATTGTTCGCAAAACTTTTTGATATCATGCGCTATGAATAATTTTTCGCTGCCCAGCGCAATCTGACCGGCGTTGTTTTTGATGACTGTAAATTCTTTCGGTATATCTTCACTACCGGTCGCATCCTCAACCAAATCAGGCGCGGAATCGTCGTCTTTCATATACTCTGGCAAACGACGGAGCAAAGATCTGAACTCTAATTTTTCCAGCTCGGCCCGCAGCTTCCCAGTGTCTAATTTTTTGACGTCCATAGCGGCCAAGTCCAACTTTACTGGCGCATCAGTATAAATTTGACCCAATTCGCGCGAAATATAAGCCAGTTCCTTGCCGGCTTTTAATTTCGCCGCCCAAATCGGCTTAATATCGTCCAAATGCACAAAAATATTGTTCAAATCACCGTATTCTCGTAACAATGCAGTGGCGGTTTTCTCGCCCACACCCGGCACGCCCGGAATATTATCCGACGTATCGCCTTTCAGGGCTTTCAGATCCAAAAACTGCTCTTTTTTGATGCCGTATTTGGCTTCCAGAGCCGAAATATCAAACTTCTCAATATCCGAGAAGCCTTTCTTCAAAGCATAGAGATGAGTATTTTTGTCGACCACCTGCAACATGTCGAGGTCGCTGGAAATGATACTGGTTTCTATGCCGGCCGACTCGGCCTGCAGCGCCAAACTGCCGATAATGTCATCGGCCTCATAGTCATCAAATTCATACAGCGGCCAGCCAAAACAGTTCAACAAATCGCGCAAAATCGGAATTTGCGCGTAAAAATCATCCGGCGCCTTAGTGCGCCCCTCTTTATATTTCGGGTAAATTTCTTTGCGCCGGCGGATATTAGTGCCTTTTTTATCCCAAGCCACCGCCACATAGTCCGGCTGCATCTGCTTAATCACCTCGAGTGCCATCGCCGCGAAACCATAAACCCCGCCAACCGAAGTGCCGTCCCGCAGAGACAAATTGCTCATCGCGTAGTATCCGCGATAAAACACGCTCTTTCCATCTATCACCACGAGCTTTCCCATAGTGATATTATATCACAAGTTTGCCCTGCCAACAATTCTCACTCTATTGAGTAAAATATTCGTTACGGGACGACCGAGTAGCGCACGACTATTTCAAATAATCTTTCAACTTCTTCATATCCGGATTTTTGCGTAGTTTCAGCAGTGCTTTGGATTCAATTTGGCGGATACGCTCGCGCGTCACGTCAAATGCCAAACCGACTTCTTCTAGTGTGTGCGATTTGCCGTTGCCCAGCCCGAAGCGCATTTCCAAAATTTTGCGCTCGCGGTCATTCAAAAAGTCTAAAACTTGGCTAAGTTGTTCTTTCAACAACAGATACGCCGCCGACTCTTCCGGCGTCTCGCTGTCGTCGTCTTCGACGAAGTCCGACAGCGTCGAATCGTCATCGTCATCGCCGCCTTTTAGCCGCGCGTCGAGCGAGCTAATATCTTGCTTGATTTTCATAATATGTTCAATTTTGTCCGGCTCCATGCGCATCTTTTTGGCAATTTCTTCAATCGTTGGCTTGCGGTTCAATTTTTGCGTCAACTCTGTTTGGATGCGTTTCATGCGATAAATATTTTCCATCATGTGCACCGGTATGCGAATAGTGCGCGACTGATCGGAAATGGCGCGCGTGATGCCCTGTCGAATCCACCAAGTCGCATAAGTCGAAAAGCGATTGCCTTTGTCTGGGTCAAATTTCTCCACCGCCCGCAGCAGCCCGATATTGCCCTCTTCAATCAAGTCCGGAAAATCCAGCCCCCGCCCCATATGTTTCTTGGCAATCGAGACGACCAGTCGCATGTTGGCCTCTGCCATCTTTTCAGCTGGCCGATGTAATTTTTTAATGTCGGCGCGATACCGCTTAGCCCGCTCTTTGTCGCCACGATGCTCGGCTTTTTCCACCCGCGTCTCTAATTTGGCAATCTTTTCCTTGTTTTTGACAATCTGCAGCGCCAGAGTCAACTCTTCGTCTCTGGTCAACAGCGGTATCCGGCCGATGTCACGCAGAAAAATCTTGACTGAATCATCACTGATGTCTTCATCATAATAATCATCCGGCACAGCCGGTTCTTCCTCCGGATCGTCCAAAGCCTCGATGTCTTCCGGTGCCAACTCCAATATATCATCGTCTTCGACGGCGTCATCGTCAATCAAGATTTTCTTTTTATTATCGAGTGGTTGAGTCAATTTTCCTCCTTAACTAAAATTACGATTACCCTAAATTATACAATAAAATTTGTTCGTCTGCAACCCTTATTCTGAAACGCCCAGCTCAATGCGCGCCATCTGGGAAACCCTGATATTTTCGCCCAATTTCATAATGGCATCTTTGACGATATCATCAATTGTTTTGCTATCATCTTTCCAAAAGACTTGCGTCAGCAAAACTTGCTCGGCGAAATACTTTTTCAATTGGCCGTCAATCATTTTTTCCGCCACTTCTTTCGGTTTGCCGGACTCTTCGGCCGCTTTGACCAACTCGGCTTTTTTCTCACTATAAACTTCCGCCGGAATATCATCAGCGCTGATATATTTCGGGTTCATCGAAGCAATCTGCAGCGCAATCTCATGCGCCAAATTCTTGAAAATGTCATTTTTCGCCACGAAGTCCGTTTCGCAATTAACCTCGACCAATACGCCGATTCGACCGGAATGAACATAACTCTCGATGACACCCTCGCGCGCCTCGCGCTGACCGCGTTTTTCCGCTTTGGTCAAACCCTTTTCCCGCAAAGCCTTTACAGCCTTGTCGAAGTCGCCTTTCGCCTCTTCCAGCGCTTTTTTGGCGTCAGTCAACCCCAGCCCTGTCAATTCTTTTAATTTTTTCACTTCGTCCAATGAGACTGCCATAGTTCTCCTTTCCTATTTCAACTTAAGCATTCTATCATACAATGTGGCTTTTTTCAAGCAAACATGCTATGATGGAGCCATTGGTGAGGAAAGTTCTTTCACAAGGAGGTGAAAATAAATGGGAAGACTTGACAAAGGCTACGATGCCGTGGACAGTTTCCACCGTATTTTACATGGTGACCATCGTCCCGAGTGGCTGAGAGATTACATCTTGACCGACGCTATGCGACGACATGACGGTGTTAGTACACAATGCGGCATGAATTGGTCTCCGCTCTTTAACTACTGGTTTTTCTACACATCGCTAGAGCACCAAATTGGCACCGCCAATATTGTTTGGTACTTCACCCATGACAAGAGAGCTACTTTGGCAGCATTATTTCATGATATCGCCGCTCCAGCTTTCAAACATGTTGTCGATTTGATGTGTGGCGACTACAAGAAACAAGAATCCACTGAGTCAAGGACTGCTGAATTTATCCGCAGTTCAAAGGAAATTTACGACCTGCTGGAACGCGACCAGATTGCACTAGACGATGTCGTGGACTACAAAAAGTACCCAATCGCCGATAACGAAATGCCACGCTTGTCAGCCGACCGTTTGGAGTATACCTTTTCTTACGGAATAATATCCGGTGATTTGGCGCTTGATTATATTCTTTCATTATACAGTCATCTGATAGTAGTGAAAAACGAAGACCTTCGCAATGAGCTGGCTTTTAGCGACAAACAAAGCGCACATCGCTATGTCGATGTAGCTGGTCAGTTTTGGCTGACGTGGTATAGCGCCAAAAATCGTGGCATCATGCGCTGTATCGCCGACTGTTTAACAGCGGCGATTCGTAACAAGATTTTTGAGTTTGACGATTTGTGGAAACTATCGGAATTCGAAATCGCTGAGCAAATGGAACATCATCGATTATCATCATGGCTCAGGTTTCAGGAAGTTCGGGCCGTAGTCGAATCTGACGATACCTGCTCTTACGAAACGGCACCTTGGAAGTTTACTTATCGTGCGCCCAGCAAACCCCGCTGGACTGACCCGCTGTTTATTAACGAACACGGCGATGCCGTAAGGATTAGCTCTGTTCTCGCAAATGGTGCCAATCCAATAGCCGATTTTCTAAAGTATGAGCCGAGAGAATACGTATTTTTATTATAACCTCACCAAAGCAAAACTCCGCGTTTGTCCCCTCAGACAAGCGCGGTCTTCATTCAATAATTTCTCTCTGGCGGATAGAGAGGGATTCGAACCCTCGACGGACATTGGTCCGTACCGGTTTTCAAGACCGGCTCCTTAAACCACTCGGTCATCTATCCAAATCCAGTATATCATAAAGCGCTAATTTGTGATATAATCGAGAAAGTTTGGGTATTGTTGTAGCGGCGCTCTAATTGAACCAGTCAAGCAGATTAACAATTTGAATATATGGCAGCGTAGCTCAGTTGGTTAGAGCGTAGGACTCATAAGCCTAAGGTCACTGGTTCAATCCCAGTCGCTGCTACCAAACCAAACAAACCGTTAATATATCCGGAGGAGTACCCAAGTGGCTGAAGGGGACGGTTTGCTAAATCGTTAGGTCGGAGAAATCTGGCGCGGGAGTTCGAATCTCCCCTCCTCCGCCAAAAGCGGGTGTAGCTCAGTGGTTAGAGCAGTCGGCTCATAACCGATTGGTCGTTGGTTCGATACCAACCACCCGCACCACGTGGCACTTGCCGAAACATGGACGCACGTCCCTCGCTCATTTAACGCCGTTTCTGGCGTATTTTTATAACCAGCAACAAATATAGACGACGAGGAACTAGCGGTCAATTAGTTCACTAGACAACGAATGGTTGCGCCATAAATGCTCTGAAACGAACCGCTGTCACCATCAACATGTACATTGCCCCAGTGAAATGATATGTACGCAGAATAATAAGTCTTTGCCGTTGATGACCAGTCGCGGCCAGCGCCAAAATCAGCAAACTTGCCTCCAGGATCCCAGTTGCCAGAAAATGTCCCTTTGTATAAATACAGCCCAGTGCTAACGTCAAGCCAGTTGTATCCGTGATTATTATCACTTGCAGTCGAATATGTACCATCTCCCGCCATCATACCGTTAAGATACGAGAAATCACTGATGGCACCACCCGTTGGCAGTCTCCAGCCAGCAGGGCAGATGGACGTGGTGGCATTAGTATCAGCAGTGAGGTTTCCACAAGTAGAAGAGCTAGCACCGGTCGCCGCGCAGTAGTTATAATGATAGCCGTAAAATCTTGTCGAGGTGATATCCGTGCTGCCGCAGCCAGTGCTAGGAGCTCCTGATACCCCA
The DNA here is from genome assembly GCA_031266275.1 of Candidatus Nomurabacteria bacterium. GTDB lineage: Bacteria > Patescibacteriota > Saccharimonadia > Saccharimonadales > Saccharimonadaceae > JAISBI01. The sequence goes on from JAISBI010000038.1 coordinate 18,707, forward strand.
CATGTAGCGTCATACCATTTAGGACTACTGTTAGTTCCTGATGACGCCGTATTGTCTGCCGCACCAACGCTAGCCAAACTGGTCAAATTAGCGCCAGCCTGAGTCTGGTTGGCTGGAGCATTGCCAACGTCGGCTGGAGTGATACGTAAGTTATTTATCATCCAGCAATTTCCATCAGGGAGTTTACGAACTTGATACTGTTGGTTATTCCTAATGTCAGCTAGGGTCACTGTGTTATTTGTCACATTTTTGGCGTCATCATATATAGAAGCTTGACATAATTGAGACGTTAGAGCTTGCATCGTAGTAATGTTGTTGTTTGCTACCACGACTGAGAGGTATTGTCCCTCCTGCGCCACAATCGAACTCACCTTCCCCACCCTCTGCATCACTGTCCTGGAGCCTTCATCGGCAATAGATGTACTGTTATTCTCAGTATATGTTCCCCAGATACCATTCTGTGAGCCGGTACTTGTTATACCGCCACGCAGAAACTGAAAACGGGTTGACTCTGCAAAATAAGAATAGTCTGAGCCCCAAGATGAAGTGCTGCTAGAGGCAGCCTGTTGTGTTTTGGCTTCAAATATGCCGTGACCGCCACAAGTTATTTGTGTGCAATTGTCTAGGTTATAGAGATATTCGTTACTATTTGAACTAGTTGGCCGGGTTCCGAATGGTGGCACATAGTAAATATCCATATATCTAGTCTGTGGCATGATAGAAATGCCTGAGCTACCAACACTGGCGGCGCCCATATTAGCTTGAACCTGATCATACGCTCCCCCCGCCATATCATAAACCCCATACATATTGCCCGTCGTGGATGCTTCCTGTCCTATTGGGCTAGTGTACTTATTGCAAGTAGTATTATAACTATCTGACTTACTGGCTATTGGTCCACAAGCTGTCTGGTAGTTAGGGCTGGTACTGTTATAGTAGCCATTATTATACACCTTCCTCTCTGCCGTAGTGAAATCACCTGTCGTAAACACATTATTTGTACCATACACCCCTACTCCTGACGTACTAAGGATGCTTGCTGCTCCCCAATCACTGTTTCTTGCTTGTCTAGTCTGGCTGTTTGGTGACAGGTTGGCTTTGTTTAATGTGCCTGCCTGCTG
>JAISBI010000009.1 GCA_031266275.1 Candidatus Nomurabacteria bacterium
TTCTTCAGGAAGCACTGGCAATTACAGTTACGCAGTCCAAGCCACTACTTCATCTTCAGCAACGCAAGCGTCCGCAGACGCGACATTCGGTCAATCCGTCCGCTGTGTCCTAAACGTCTGATCGCCTTGCATACGAGGCCAAAACATGTGGGTTTGGTGTAGAGAAAAGATATTATTCTATCTCTCCATCATATCACACTTGAAGAAAAAAGTCAAGTGTGATATAATACAGGCATGATTTATTTGGACTATGCGGCGGCGACTCCGGTTGACGACAGGGTGATGGCGGCGATGCAGCCTTTTTTGGCGACGGAGTTTTATAATCCGTCGGCGGCTTATATGGCGGCACTGGCGGTGCGCGAGAAATATGAGGAGGCGCGGCATGACATCGCCAAAGTCATCGGCGCGGTGAAAGCTGAAATTATCATGACGGCCGGCGCGACGGAGTCGATTAATTTGGCTCTGCGCTCTTTCGAGCATGTTTTGACGACGGCGATTGAGCATCCGGCGGTGCTTGGTTGCGTCGGCTCGGGCGATATCGTCAATGTCGATGGCGGCGGGCGGGTTGATCTAGCGGATTTGCGGGCTAAAATTACCGACGCGACGGAGTTGATTTCGGTCGGTTATGCCAATAGTGAAATAGGCGTCGTTCAGCCGATTAAAGAAATCGCGCGAATCGTGCAGGATGTGCGGGCGGATAGATTGGAGCGCGGTGTCGCGACTCCGATTTACTTTCATACTGATGCTTCGGCGGCGGCGGGGATGTTGGAACTGGGCGTGGCGCGGTTGGGCGTGGACATGATGACTTTGAACGCGGGGAAATGTTACGGGCCGAAACAAGTTGGTTGTTTATATGTGCGGGCGGGCGTGAAGTTGCGGCCGGCTGTTTGCGGCGGCGGGCAAGAAATGGGGCTGCGGTCTGGTACGGAAAATGTGGCGGGGGCGATTGGTTTCGCGGCGGCTTTGAAAATTGCCGAGAAAAAGCGCAAGGTTGAGACGGTACGGTTGGGGAAGATGCGCGATGATTTGGAGCGGTACCTCATCGGTAAATCAAATGTAAAGGATGCTCCCGGAAAGCATTTCCGAACCTTGCCTGTGAAAATTAACGGCGACTGCAAACACCGCCTACCAAACATCCTGAATTTCTCAATTCCCGGCCTTGACGGTGAGCGAGCAGTTTTTGCGCTGGATTTCGCCGGTGTGATGGTGGCGACTGGTTCAGCCTGCGCGGCTAATAAAGGTTTGCGCAGCCATGTTTTGACGGCTATTGGTCTCGATGACCGGACGGCTGACGGCTCGATCAGGAGTTCCCTCGGTCGCGGTACGACGCGCGAGGAAATGGAAGAAACCAAAAAAATTCTCGCACAGGTTTTGCCCAGTGAATTAGCGCTGTCGCAGGAATAAACTCCGTCCGAGCATTATTTTATGCTACAATTAGCTTATGGAATATATTGAAGACGATTCGAGCCAGGAAACAGTGAACAGCTTGGCTGAGCTAGGCAGCCATAGCGCTAAAAAAGTTTCAGACAAATGGAAAGTTATAATCTTGAGCATCGTTGTGACATTGGGTATTTGGGGACTCAGTATGATTTTTTTGTCGAGGTTTTTCTCTGAAGCACCAATCCCCAGTTCTGAATCAGAACAGAGCATATCTGCAGAGCTAGTCGATGTTTTTGACAAAGCTTTCGGACAATGGAGCCTGAAAGATTTTGGCCGTACTTGTTATGAATTTAATTGTTTCACAGGCGGTTTTAACTATTATTACATAATAGAATTTTCGGTGCCGACTATTGGTAATATGACTTGTGAATTCGAAGGTTTGCCGAGCGATCCATCGAACATCGCGGCAGTTAATACCAAGATATTTATTTGTTCTGAAGAAGCTGCCGGAGAAATGGTAGAGAATTATTTCACGGATAAATACGGATTCAATATAGAAGATCGTTATGGTCCTACAGTGCACAATATTGCAGAAGTATCAGTAAAAGATTATAGCGTAGAGCTGCTTAGAGAGCGCAAGGTCTTTAAACCGGGATGTTACGAGCACTTTTATGGCTCATACCAGATGAAATCCATATGTAATGTCGAGATTAATTTTGCATTTGTTAAAGACTTTAATTCAATGGTCCAAATCCTCGATGACACGTTAAGTTTTATTGAAATGGACGGTCTCGGTGAAGCAGACGTCCATATCGGCGAAGATAGAGATGAATTTTCAGACGACGACGCTGCGTATAAGTTTATCAAGTGGCATGGCGGTGGGAAGAAATACGACTTCGAAAGCAAAATATTATATCGTGACATGGTAAATGAAGAGATAATTGATATACCATGCATGGACGTAGACGAATGTCGCGCTGCGTTGCGTCAGCAGTTTAGCTTTCTTGAATCAATTAATTAGTTTCGTAAAACTTCCGCCATGCTATGCCGATGATCTTTTTGATGTCTTCTTCGTTATTATCGTCATTTGAGACGATATCTTTGATATTGGACAGAGTTTGATTAATGACGCTGTCCAAATCAAGCGGCTCGGTATCGGCCGCTCGGCTTTCGAGGAACGTTCGGGTGATGGACATGATGTTATGAATTTGCAGCTCATCTAAATTCTGAACTTCTTTTGCTGCGGTGTTGACGTCGAGATTAAAAACGGGCTGGCTTATTAGCATCGGTGGCTCATTGTCGTTTTCTATAACGACTTCGACACCACGCCGTATGGAGTACTCGTATTTTTTGCCATGCCCTTTTCGCCGTTTTCGTACGATAATTCCATCGAAGAGATTGGTGTCAGATAAGACCTTTTCGATTTTGCCCAAGGTTCTCGTGGCCCTATCGCCTTTTATATCAACATAACCAGGCTCCTTGTGTTCAATGCGCCGAACGAAGAAGTCGTAAAAAGTGACGGGGTTCTGTCCGATATTATCAATCAAAAAATCGATGAACTTAGATGAGACGTTTCCATTAGGAGTGTATTTTTTATCGCCAAATTCATAAACGCCATTGCGGATGGTTAGATTTTTCGGGCAACCCAGCTGGCTGATTTCTTTTTCGACAGTTTCAGCTTTCGGTTCATTTATTATATCTGCGGCAGAGCTCACTGGTTGATCGAGGCCTAAGATTTGAATGAGCTCACCAGCTTTTTCGGTGATTAGGCCCAGTGATATGCGGTTGGTTTCACGATCTTGATCATTGGTTTTTTCAGTGGGATCTTTAGCTTTTTCGCGCGTGGCTAATGCCGCCATGTAACTAGCAATCGTCGGCAAGTCAATCTCGCTCGTATTGTTGAGATAATTATTTTTGGTACCATTCATAATGTGATTTTCTCCAATTTAAACCATTATTGTCAATAGTGTACTACTTTTTTCTAATATTTACAATACTTAGAATTTATTGTATGACATAAGCGTTATGTTGGACTTTTGCGAAAGGTGCTTGACATACTCAAAATCCGTGCTACAATGTAACCATAACTAACAACATAAAAGGGTACAAAAGTGATGAAAACAACAATGAACAACGAAAATAATAACAAAGTAGTCCTCCCAACTCACTTTCTTCCTAACGAAATAAACCAAAACTCCTCTCTCTCTCTCTCTCTCTCTCTCGTTGCCCCACACAATAATTAACTTCTGCTCTAACTTTTTCTCTAAACTACCTAAAGTACTCACCAGCTCCTACTTCATCCCACTCGTTTCAATACCGCCTCTCCTCGTTGTAGCGTATTTCCTCATCTTTCCATTAATTCCTCCACCTCCAGTGTCTGCTTTACTCACTAACCAATTAAAGCCCTCCGCCTCGCCCTCCATATCCATCTCCCCCATAACAAATCCTGTTGACTTATCTTTCATGCCCAACACCTTTGATAAAGCGGTCGCTAATATAGTTGTCACTACGGATAATCCAACGGGTTATAACACCAAACTTAGCACTAGTAGCTCATCTGACACCTGTCTTAGACGTACTACTGACGGTACCAATTGTGCTGACGCTACTAATATCATTGCCTCATCCACTGGCACGGTAGCTGCCCCCAGCATCCTCTCTCCTGGTCAGTGGGGGGTCAGCGTTGCCACCATATTTTCTAGTGACCCTAGCACTGACCCAGTCTGGTTTGCCGTACCAAGTAACATTGCTCATGTCACCATCAACGACAGCGCCAATCCGACGTCCGACACAGGTGACAGCCAAACCCTCACCATCGGCGCCAAGACAGACTACGCCCTACCAGCCTCCACCACGTCAATAGACAACTATACAGGCAGTGTGGTAATTACTGTCACGGCCAATGCTTACACCCCACCAGCAGCTCCCACCATCACTAGTATTACTCCTACCATCGGCACTACCACCGAAAACAAAGCCATCACTATCACTGGTACTAACTTAGATACGGCTTACCAAGTGTTCATAGATTTAGACAGTGATGGAATACAAGACACCGGCCCTAACGATAAACCCGGTGAAGCCTGTACCAATGCTAATATAACCGACCCTACCAGCAGTACCACCACCATCACTTGTGACCTACCCAGTGAGACTAGCTCAGGCCTAACCATTACACCGGGCACCTACGACATTGTAGTAAAGACCTGGGGCGGAGTAGACACCCTAACTAACGCCTATACCTACAAGCACCCATTACCAGCAGTACCAACCACAGTACCTGCCAACAACGCCACTAACATACCAGCTAATACTACGACTATTACCGTCACTAGTACTACGGCTAATACGACTTGTATGTGGGGAACAGCTAGCGGATCCTACCCAAACGCCAGCGGGGCGACCAGAACCACCACAATCGGCACGAACACGCTGTATTATTCTTGCCGAACAGGCACTGGCACCACCCAGTCTGACGCGCGGACAGGGCAATGGAGCTACACAGGCGTAGTAGCTCCACCGTCTCAAGGCGATGCTATGACCAGCCTAACGCCGACCAAGTGTGCACT
>JAISBI010000010.1 GCA_031266275.1 Candidatus Nomurabacteria bacterium
AGGGTGAGGAGGAGGAGGGCGAAGATAGTGAGGATTAGTTTAGGAGTGTTTTGGGGGCGAGCGAGAAGGTGGTGGATGACTGTTTGTTTTTGATAGGTGTAGCCATCTTTAAGACCTTGAGTGAAAGTCTGCGTTTTATTATCGTTCATAATACTTTATTAACCTCCTCTATAGTTGTTTTTCCCTCTAGTGCGGACAAGACACCACGCTGGAGCATTGTTACCATACCGTTTTTACGGGCTGCTTTTTCGATTTCTGATGAGTTGACGTCTTCAATGGTGCCGCGCAGGAAGGCTTGGACGTTTTCTTCGACGACCATTTGTTCCATCAGGACTAGGCGGCCGTTGAAGCCGAATGGATTGGCATCGCTCTGGCCCGGCTTCCATAGTTTGATATTATCGAGGTCTGGCTTCGGCTCCTGCTCTGGCAGGTCGGCCAAAACATCACGAATCCAGTTTTTCGTGGCGTCGTCCGGTTCATATTCTTGCTTCGTTTCGTCGTCGAGGCGGCGTACTAGGCGCTGGCCGATGACTAATCGCACTGCTGTGGCGAAAATTGGATTGACGCCAATCATGTCGACGAGCCGCGCGAAAGCGGTCGAGGCTGAATTAGCGTGAAAGGTCGCGAGGACTAGGTGGCCAGTGATGGAAGCTTGAATGGCTGTGCGGGCGGTATCGTTGTCGCGGATTTCGCCGACCATGATGATGTCTGGGTCGAGGCGCAAGACGGCGCGCAGTTCGTCGGCGAAGCTGTGGCCTTTGTCAGTGTTGACTGGAATTTGTGATACGCCGGGCAATGAGTATTCGACGGGGTCTTCCAGCGTCAAAATCTTGCGTGACGTATCATTCAGGGCGTTCAAAATCGAGTACAGAGTCGTCGATTTGCCGGAGCCGGTCGGACCGACCGTCAATACCATGCCGCGCGGGTGGGAAATGATTTCTTGGAGAGTGGATTTTTCTTCGTCCGAGATGCCGAGCACGTCCAGTTGCAACATTTCGGTGTCGAAATTGAACAGACGCAAGACCGCGTCCATGCCGAAATTAGTCGGCACGGTCTCGACGCGCATGTTCAAACTGTGTTCTGGCGCGCCGTCTTGGGCTGGAATGTCCATCAAGATATGACCAGATTGGGCATTTTCGTCGGCGGATGAAAGATTGGAGCGCGAAGCGATGATGGCCATCAAAATGCGATATTTATCTTTCGTCAAATGAGCAATCGGGTGCAATGTGCCGTCGATACGCATGCGGATGCGAACATTTTCACGCTGATTTTCGAAATGGATATCGCTGGCGCCCAAGCGATCGGCTTGATCGACGATATAATCGAGCACGTCGTCCGGCAAGACTTCATCTAAGTTTTTCGAAACGGATTCTAGTGTCGCGCTATCGCCTTCGCTAGCGATTTTGACATCGTCGTAGACGACTTCTTTGGGCGGATTGTAGCGGTTCATAAAAGCGCGATAACCAGAATTGGAAATCAAAACAAATTGGGCGCTTTCGGCTCTTTCCGAATAGCGCTTGGTTATTTCTTGAATTTTGCTCTGAGGCGTATCGATTGTGACGCCGAAAATCGCTGGGGCTTCCTCGCCGCCGTTTTTGAGCGGCACTATCTTCGCTTTGTACATTTCATCGAGCGTCAAAACTCCCTCGACCAGCGGTAAAGTGTCCTCGATGCCGCGCGTATCGAAATATTCGAGATGCAACAAAGTCGCCCGATGCGCCGTCCCCAGCTCATCTTGTTCACGCGTGCGTTTCTGACGTCGAGCCTCTTCTTCGTCCATGCTTTAAACTATAACAAAAACGTGAGCGTTTAGCAAATCGCATTTAACAAATCGTTCCGGCGAAGTTTTTTTCAGCGCACTTAAATCGTAAAAAGCTAACGAGTGGATCTTTTTGCGATTTAAATGTAGCAATGCTTCAAAAAACTTTGCCGGAACGATTTGTTGCTTATTATTCTTTGATAACTGCTTTGGCCGACTTTTTAGCAGTCTTGCTGACTCTATTGGCTGATTTCTTGGCAGCCGCGCCAACTTTGGCAGCGGACTTTTTGGCGGCCGTAGCGACGTTTTTCACTTCTTCGGTGGTCGAATCAGCGCCTTTTTTGACGACTTTTTTGACAGATTCGACTTCTTTTTTGGCCGCGTCGGCAACCTTCCCTACTTCTTCCTGCACGATTTCGGCTTCTTTGATACCAGCTTGCTTTGCTTTATCAGCAGTGTTTTTGATGTCTTTAACGGAATCTTTGCCAGCTTTCGGTGCGGTCAAAACGCCAACTACGGCGCCAGCTGCTGCGCCCAAAACCGCTCCTAATAAAAACTTACTTTTTTTTGCCATCTTTTTCCTCCTTTTTCTCGTTAGCAAAATTCGAAATTTTCGTGAACAAAGCTTCAAACAGCGCCGGTGTGACCCATTTTTTGACGCTTTCTACAACACCGTGCGCACTATCGACGGTTTTCTCAACCGAATCAGTGACTCTTTTGACTTGCTTGACAATTTTGATTAGCAGAGCGATTAAAACGATGCCCATGATCAGCGCGATGAACAGCGTGATTGATAATATGATGACTAAGATTTGAAATGATATATCCATGATATTTCTATATTAACATATGGGCGATGGAAAGGCAAATGTTTTATATTTGTCATCCGCCGACTCGATCGGCGAATCTATAACACTAGCTCACCAAACAACGAACCGCAAGTCCGTAGTACCGTGAGATGATGTTTGTACCAGTAACGACGCTGCTACCACTGAAGTACATATGGTAAGCGGCGGTCGATCCATAGATGGATGAAGGCCAATAATAACCTACTTGTCCTTGAAAAACCCCGTAGGCTTCAAGCTCGTAGCGGCCACCCATTGCGCCTCGCCAAGCACCTGCAGACGGCCATAGCATTTGGGCGTCAGGACTATCGAGATTATGACTACTGCCCGTGCCTGGAGGGTAAGCCGCATCTAATACACCAAAGTCTCCATTACTGGTTTGTCCACTTGGCAGCTTCCAGCTCGATGGGCAAATACTGCCACTAGCCGTCCCGCTGCTAACTCCAGCCGCTGTGCTAGCGGTTGCTGTATAAAAATTGTAAAGGTAGCCACATCCAGTTTTACTGTTGGGGTCGTAAACTCTGTTGCTACCGTTGTGTCTGCAATTAACATTGTTTGACCAATTTAACATACTAGGATCGACTTGGCGCCAAGCATTGTTGTTGGCGCCATCACCGATAGAACCGCTTACCGTCAAATAACCTTGTGTGACAAAATTATTGTTGTGGGTGTGATTAACATGGGTCGATGTGAAGCTGTCCCAGTCAAAGCCTACTGTTTTATCTTCAGAGACATTAGTGGTTGCAGGCGTCAGGATCACACCTTCTGTTAGCTCTAGTTTTAGGTTGTCCAACATCCATACTTTGTTGTCTTTTAGTTTTCCTATACAGTATTCTTGATTGTTTCGGGTGTCTATGGCTATGCCAGTGTCGCCCACGTTCCAAGTTGATGTATCTATATTTTGCATGTTACCAACGTCACCTTTAAATTGAGGACCGTAAACACAAGGAACTATGTTTTCACTAATGATATAGGCTATCTCAGTATTGTAGTTGCCATCTGCTATATTGTCACTTGCGCAAGCTTTATAGGTAGTGGTTTTCTTGTCATTGCTGGCTATGGTTGTGGTGCTTATTATTTCAGTTGGCGTATTTGGGTCAGTAGAAATCTCTGTGTCGTCTTGTTTCTTGATGGCTATGTTATTGTCGGTTGTTTTGCCGTAAGCTTTGATATTATAGCCAGCTACATCATCAGTTGTAGTTATAGTGTCTAGAGCAAAGGCAACACAGCTGTTTTTAGGCACAGTTATTGTCTTGCCGCCAGTAGCAAGGCCTCCGTTGATGGTTAAGGTGATGGAGGTGTCGGCGTGGGTGAGGCTATAGTTTAGGAAAAATAAGGAAATAAAGACTAATACGATAGCAGCTAGGATTAACGGGCGAGGATGAGACTTGACCAAGTTTGGGAGTTTGGTTATGGATTGCTTCGCTGCGCTCGCAATGACCGAGAGGGGTTTTGTAGATTTGCCTAGTAAATCGGCGAATGACAGGGTATGGGTGACTATCGAAGATTTTTTATTCTTGGAATGAGACCCCCCCCCCCAGTGGGGTTTGATTGATAGAATTGTTGCCTTTCATGATGTTCTTTAGTTTAGCATATGGGTTTTATAAAATCAACTGCCGTCACTTACTCAAATACAATTTCATGAAGTTTTTGACATCATCGGCATAATCTTCGTGGTCGAGGACGTATTTCAGGTGGGTGATGAAATAATTTTTCGGGTCGCCGGTGGTCATCCATTGGCCTTTGGTTTTTTCAACGTAGTACTTGCCTTTTTTGGCCAGCTTCGTCACGCCGTCGACCTGCCACAGCTCGCCGTCCAAGCCGATTTCGTCGAAACAATCAAAAATCTCTGGCGTGTGCAGGAACCGACCATAGCTAGCGAGAGTTGATGGCGCTTTGTCGATTTCCGGCTTTTCGACGATGTGGTCGAGCAAATTACCGTCTTTCAGCACGATGATTCCGTAGCGATTCACTTCGCTGGGGTCGACTTCTTGCGCAATCATAATTCCCTGAGCATCGCTGTGCTCTTCGAAAGAATCTATCAAAGTTTTCGCGTCACCGCGACCGAAAACTACGTCATCGGCTTGCATGGTGATAAAGGCTTCGTCACCTGCAATATAATCCCGCGCGCTAAGTATGGGTGCTGCCGTGCCATAGGGCAGAGCCGGATCTTGCGTAATCACCCTGATTTTCGGGAAGTCTAGGACGTGCCGCACGTCGTCGTAGCGTTCTTCTTTGCCCTGCGCAATTAACTGTTTGCGAATGTGATTGACTGCGTTGTTGAAATAATCTTCATAAATCGGCTTGCCCTCTGGCGTTGCTACGATGATTATTTCTGTGATACCGGCTTCTACGCATTCTTCAACCAGTAATTGCATGACCGGCCGATTGCCGATCGGCAACATTGACTTCGGGATAGTCTTGGCGATCGGCAGATAGCGGCTGGCAAATCCAGCGTCGGCGATGATGGCTTTGGTCGGTGATTTATATTGTTTTGACATATTTTTCCTCCTTTTGTTATACTTCTTGCTACTTTTGGTTGATTTTTTCAATGATAGTTTTACGGGCTATCGCCGGATTGGCTTTGCCTCTGGATTCTTTCATAACGAGGCCGACGAGGAAGCCGATGGCTTTGTCGTTACCGGATGTGATGTCGGCGGCGGCTTTAGCGCCAGCTGGGCTGGCCAGTACTTCTTCAACGATTTTTTGAATGCGGGCGCTGTCGCTGACTTGGAGCAAGTTTTTGCGCTGGGCGATGATCATCGGGTCTTCGTCGTTTTTCATGATGTCGATAAAGATTTCTTTGGCGGCGGTCGAGCTCAGTTTTTCTTGGCCGGTCAATTGCGATAGGGCGATGAGGTTGGCCGTCGACGGCAGGTCGGTTTCGTCATTTTCAGTAATTACAGTTGCGAACCAATTGGCGATGCGCTTGGCTATGTCGGTGGACGATTCTTCGATAACTTTATAAAGTTTTTCGGCGATTTTTTGATTGGCCAACAATGCATTGATGACCGAATCATCAACGTGCAACTCGGAAAATCGCGCGCGATATTCTTTTGGCATTCTCGGGAAGTCTGCTTGCATTTCTTTGACGTCGGCTTCGTCCAAAACGATGGGCGGGATGTCTGGGTCAGGCATGTAGCGATAATCTTGGGCGTTTTCTTTGCTGCGCTGCGATACGGTTTTGTTTTCGTCGTCCAACCAGCCGCGCGTTTCTTGTGTTATCTTTTCGCCGGATTCCAAGACTTCGATTTGGCGGCCGATTTCATATTCAACGGCCGCTTCGACCGAGCGAAAACTGTTGAGATTTTTCACTTCAGTGCGGGTGCCGAGTGCGTCGGTGTCGGAGACTGAAACATTGACATCGAAACGCATATTACCATGATACAGGTCGCCATTGGTTACGCCAGCATAAGTCATAATTTTATGCAATTCTTCGGCGTAAGCGCGGGCATCGGCGGCAGAATGGATGTCTGGCTCTGAGACAATTTCGATTAGCGGTGTGCCGGCGCGATTCAAATCTACCAGCGAATAACCATCGTGATGGGTCAACTTTCCGGCGTCTTCTTCGAGGTGGGCATGCTCGACGCGCACCGTCGTGCCGTTTGGCAAATCGACGTGGCCGGCCAAAATTATCGGCTGGTACATCTGGGAAATTTGATAGCCTTTGGGCAAGTCCGGATAAAAATAATGTTTGCGATCGAACCGACTGACGCGAGCCACCTCTGCGTTCAAAGCCTGCGCGGCTCGAACGGCCAAGCGAACGGCTTCATGATTCAAATATGGCAGCATGCCGGGCAGGGCGAAATCGATTTCCGAAACTTTGGCGTTCGGCTCGGCATCACGCGCATCGTTGTCGGTCGCGGAAAAAAGCTTCGTTCTCGTCGCCAATTGGACGTGGCATTCGATGCCGATGGTCGGCTGATATGTCATATCGCTCCCAATTCACGCAAAGCGCGTTTGAAAATTGTCAGGGCGCGGCGGGCGTTGGTTATTTTTAATCGATGGTCGCTTTCGTGGGCGATTCTGTTGCGCAAAGCGTGGGCGGCCCAAATGTGTTTGGGTTGACTGAAACGGCTTTGGGCGGATTTGATGCGTTCGGCCATCGTCGCACCGGGAATGCCCAGCTCGCGCATGGCTTTGTCGAATAATTTGTCGGCGTTGATGATGGCTAATTCAAACGTTTCAACTCTGCCGTTTTCGGTCGAATTGGTTATTTTCAGCCATTCAGTTTGATATTCTTCGACGTTCAAATTACCGGAACGACGGCGTGTGGTTGCTAAAATAAACAACATCAACAAACCTAGTAGCGCTACTGTTACCAACATAATTAATGTCATCGAATTCATTTTTTCTCCTCCTTTATGGTTTTTGCAAAAGCTAACATCTCAGAATCTTTTTTATATGGTGCAATGATTTGCAGGCCGATGGGCAATTTATTTTTGGTCGTGGCAACTGGCACAGAAATCGCTGGCAAGCCGGCCAAGCTAGCTGGCACGGTCATGATGTCGGAAAGATACATTTGAATCGGATCGTGCGATTTTTCGCCGATTTTGAAAGCTGGCGTCGGCGCGACTGGACCGATTAGAAAATCAACATCCGCAAAGGCTTTGTCGAAGTCCGCGATGAGCAAAGTGCGGGCTTTTTCCGCCTGCAAATAGTAAGCATCGAAAAATCCGCTCGATAGCACGAATGCGCCAATCATGATGCGGCGTTTGTTTTCGTCGACGAAGCCTTCGTCGCGGCTCAGGCCGTAAATTTCAGCTAGCGTCTTGGCGTCTTGACTGCGCTGGCCGTAGCGGATACCATCGTAGCGCGCCAAATTTGACGACAATTCCGCCGGCACCACGATGTAATAAATCGAGATAGCGTATTTGACCATGGGCAAGGAAACTTCTCTGACGATGTAGCCCTCTTTGGTCAGATTTTCAACCTGCTGTTTGACGGCCGCTTTGACGTCCGCGTACACGCCGTCGCCCATAAATTCTTTGATGACGCCGATGCATTTTGGCTTTTTGCCGTCGGCTTTTCGATAACCGTCTGCCCAAACCGTCATGTCTTTGCCATCTTTGCCAGCCATGATTTCGGTCACGATTTCGGCATCTTCGACCGTGCGCGCAATCGGTCCGACTACGTCAGTCGAACTGGCCATCGCGACCACGCCGAAGCGGCTAATCAATCCATAACTCGACTTCAAACCGACCACGCCGTTAAACGAAGCTGGTTGGCGGATTGAACCGCCAGTGTCTGTCCCGAGTGCAAACGGTACCACACCGCGCGCCACTACCACCGCCGAACCGCCTGACGAGCCGCCAGCCACTCTATCCGAGTCAACCGCATTATGCGTCACGCCAAAAGCCGAATTTTCCGTCGAGCCACCATGTGCGAACGAATCTAAGTTTGCTTTGCCGATGCAAATCGCGCCTTCGGCTTCTAATTTTTCAATCACAGTAGCCTGCAGTGGCGCTTGAAAATTCTGCAAAATCTTCGAAGCGGCGGTGGTTTTCGAGCCAAATGTCAAAAAATTATCTTTGGCCACAAACGGCACACCGGCCAGCCGGCCAATTTTGCCGTCGGCAATGTCTTTGTCGACTTGCTCGGCGCGCTTGATGGCATATTCTTCTGTAATTTCCAAAATCGCATTGGTGTCCGCGATGTTTTTGGCGCGCTCAACCGCCGCCATGACTTCAGCCACTGCCATCGTTTGACCAGTTCTGATTTTGTCGACGATTTTTTTGATTTCGCTCATAATACTTGGTGCACCTCCACCGAATTACCACGCACCGCCGGCGCTAATTCCAATAATTCTTCGCGCGACAGGTGCTGGCCAACCGTGTCTTCGCGCCAAACGTTCTCTAGCCCCGTCACTTGATAAGTCGGATCGACACCGGCCGTGTCTAACTCGCCCAATTCACCGATGTATTCGACGATTTTCTCGAGGTCGACCGCCATACCGCGCTGTTCGTCGACAGTTAAACTCAAGCCCGTCAATTCAGCCAAATGACGTATTTCTTTTTCTGTAATCTTCATACCGTCTATAATATCACATTTTGGCGCGAATGTCTGTAATTGCGTCGCGGAGGTCCGCCGCGCGCTCGAATTCGAGATTAGCCGCCGCTAATTCCATTTGCGAGGTGAGGTCGGCCACCAAGTTTTTATATTCATCTTTCGGAATCTTGCGCAGGTCGATTTTATTTTTCTCATCTTTCATCGGAATCAGCGCTCGCAGGCCTTCGTCAATCTTCTTTTTTATCCCCGTTGGCGTAATGCCGTGTTCTTTATTATACTTCTCTTGGATTTCCCGCCGGCGATTAGTTTCATCAATCGCCCGTTTCATCGAGCCGGTCACCACGTCGGCGTACATTATCACCGTACCGTCGACGTGGCGGGCGGCGCGGCCGATGGTTTGGGTCAGCGATTGTTCGGAGCGGAGGAAGCCTTCTTTGTCCGCGTCGATTATTGCCACCAGTGACACTTCCGGCAAGTCTAGCCCCTCGCGCAGTAAGTTAATTCCGACCAGCACGTCGTAGACGCCGGTGCGCAGGTCTTTTAAAATATCGCCGCGCTCAAGCGTATCGATTTCCGAATGGATATAAGCCGTTTTCACCCCGAGCTCCGTCAAGTGCGTCGAGAGGTCCTCCGCCATTCTTTTTGTCAAAGTCGTCACTAAAATGCGCTCTTTTTTACTCACGCGCTTACCGATTTCCGAAATTAAATCATCAATTTGGCCAGTGCTCGACCGCACTTCGACTTTCGGATCAAGTAACCCAGTCGGCCGAATAACTTGTTCGACCGGCTTCGGCGAATGCTGCAACTCATAGTCGCTTGGCGTGGCCGAAACGTAAATTACTTGGTTAATATGTTCAGTAAACTCATCAAACCGCAGCGGGCGATTGTCGAGCGCGCTGGGCAAGCGAAAACCGTATTCGACGAGGATTTCTTTGCGCGCGCGGTCGCCGTTATACATGCCGCGCACTTGGGGCAGCGTCATATGACTTTCGTCAATGAACATCAAAAAATCGTCCGGAAAATAATCCAGCAAAGTCGCCGGCTGCTCGCCCACCGCGCGATTTGTTAGGTAGCGCGAATAATTTTCAATTCCATTGACAAAACCGGTTTGCTCTAACATTTCGACATCAAATTTAATGCGCTGGGTCAGCCGTTGCTCTTCAAGCAGCAGGTTGTTTTTCAAGAAAAAATCGCGCCGCGTTTCGTACTCTTTTTTAATATTTTCGACCACGTCCGGAATGCGATCCTGCGGCGTGGCGTAGTGGCTAGTCGGGAAAACTTGGACAAGTTTCGGCTCGGCCAAAATCTCGCCGGTCAATGGATTTATCTTGGTAATCCGCTCAATCTCGTCGCCGTAAAATTCCACCCGCACCGCTTCCTCGCCGCTGGCTGGATAAATGTCCACCACGTCGCCGCGCACCCGAAAACAGCCGCGCGTGAAGTCCACGTCGTTGCGATTGTATTGAATGTCGTTGAGGTAGCGGATGAATTTATCTTGCTTGTACTTGCGGCCTTTTTCAATCGACAAGCTAAGTTCGTGATAATCGGCCGGTGAACCGATACCGTAAATGCACGACACGCTGGCCACGATGATGACGTCGTCTTTCGTCAGCAGCGCGTCGGTCGCGGCGTGGCGCAAGCGGTCGATTTCTTCGTTAATTTTGCTATCTTTTTCGATGTAAGTGTCCGAGCTTGCGATGTAAGCTTCCGGCTGGTAATAATCGAAATAGCTAACGAAATAATGTACTTCATTTTCGGGAAAAAACTGCTTGAACTCGGAAAATAACTGCGCGGCCAGAGTTTTATTATGCGCCAAAATCAGCGTCGGCTTACCGGTGCCGGCGATGATGTTGGCCATTGTAAAAGTCTTACCCGAGCCCGTCACACCGAGCAAAGTTTGCTCCTTTTCGCCGCTTTTCAACCCGTCGAGCAATTGCGTAATCGCCGTCGGTTGATCGCCGGTCGGCTTGAATTCGGTGTGTAATTTGAATTTCGCCATGTCTTTATTGTATGGCACCTGACTTTTTACGTCAAGTTTGCTATAATAACCATATGAAAAAGATTGAGAACCGGCATACTGAAACTAGTTTCGCGATTTTCATCGGCATCATCGTGGTGGTGTCGCTGATATTTTGCTTGGTTGGAATTTATCTTTATCAGAACAATGGCACGGTCAATCTCGATCGGTCACTGCCGCGTTATTTAACCAGTGAGGAGGAATGATGTCAACGATAGATAAAGGCTTGGACAAAGCGAGAGGCTTCGGCAAAGAGTTCAAAAAATTCGTCGGCAAAGGCAATGTCATCGATTTAGCGGTCGGCGTCATCATCGGCGGGGCGTTTGGCAAGATTGTTTCGTCGTTAGTGGATGACATTTTGATGCCGGCCATTGGGGTTTTGCTGGGCGGGCTGGATTTTTCCACTTTGTCCGTCACGGTTGGCAAAGCCACTTTTGAATACGGCGTCTTCATTCAAAGCGTCATCGACTTTTTGATTATCGCGCTGAGCATTTTCGTGTTTGTGAAGTTGATCAGCAGGCTCGTTGACCGCAAAGATTCAGATGAAAAAGTCAAAGATAAGAAACTGGAAAAATTATCGGCCGAACAATTGGAAATCTTGAAAGATATTCACGCTACTTTGAAAAAGAAAAAATAGTCCGATTAATCTTCTTCGGATTTTATTTTTTCGCGGATTTGTTTTTCGATTGATTTCAACAATTTCGGGTCGGAGCGCAAATATTCTTTGGCAGCTTCGCGGCCTTGACCAAGTTTTTGCTGTTTTTCGCCCTCGCCATAGTCAAACCAAGCACCAGCCTTATTGACGATACCGTGTTCGACACCGAGATCGAGGATGTCGCCGACGGCGCTGATGCCCTCATTGAACATGATGTCGAATTCGGCCGTGCGGAACGGCGGCGCGACTTTGTTTTTGACAATTTTGACTTTGGTGCGGTTGCCGATGACTTCGTCGCCCTCTTTAATTTGGCCGATGCGGCGAATGTCCATGCGCAATGACGCATAAAATTTCAGAGCGTTGCCGCCGGTCGTGGTTTCTGGATTGCCGAACATGACACCAATTTTCATGCGAATTTGGTTGATGAAAATCACGGTTGCTTTGGATTTGTTGATGATACCGGTCAATTTGCGCAGGGCTTGGCTCATCAAACGAGCTTGCAGGCCGGGCAGGCTGTCGCCCATGTCGCCGTCGATTTCTGCTTGCGGCACTAACGCCGCCACCGAGTCCAAAACTATCAAATCAACCGCGTTGGATCGGACGAGCGTTTCGAGAATTTCCAATGCCTGTTCGCCGCTGTCTGGTTGGCTGACCAATAAATTAGCCGTGTCTACGCCGATGCGTTTGGCGTAAACTGGATCGAGTGCATGCTCGGCGTCGATGAAAGCCGCCGTGCCGCCTTGTTTCTGCATTTCAGCGATAGCGTGCAAAGTCAGAGTCGTTTTGCCAGAGCTTTCCGGTCCGTAAATCTCAACGATGCGGCCTTTTGGATAACCGCCGCCCATCGCCAAATCCAAACTCAGCGCACCTGATGGATAAGTTTCGATGTCAATATTATAAGCGTCGCCCAATTTCATAATCGAACCAGAACCGAACTGTTTGGTAATCTGATCGACCGCCAGACCCAACGCCGCCGCTTTTCCGTCAGCGTCCGTCGATTTCTCGGACATCGTTTTTGTTGCTTTTTTCGCCATTTCTAACTCCTTTTTATCTCCACCCCTTAGTGTTAATGATTAGATGATAGCACAAACATGAGCTTCATGCAACTGATATCAGCGAACTTGGTCGTTTATTTCTTTGATTATCAAGTCCGATGCCAAAAGAAATCGACGTAATTTGACGGCTGGGTCGTCGCCTTTTTGCCTCGCCAAAGACGCTAGAGTCAGATTGGGCGCGAAAATATAGAGATAATTATCTACCATTTCCATATCCAAGTGTGATGCGTAATCAATCATGTCAGCCATGACATCTGGAGTTAGGATTTTCAGCGCATCGACGTGCTTGTCTTTTTCGACAAACGTCGAGAAGTGTTCGTTGAAGTTTCCCTCTAGCGCCAATCGTTCGAGGCTTTTATCAATAGCAAAAGAATTTTCATTATTGTATGCTTCAAGAGCTATATGTGGCACTTGTTTTGAAAACGCAAAACGTAAGTAACATCCACTGTAAGTGATAGCGTTATCACCGCTTCCGACGATAAATAAATATTCTGCTAAGCGCAAATTTTGTGACAGCTCAAACACACCGCGAATTGCCTCACGCACAAAGGTACTATTTTCTTTTAACGCTTCTATATTATTTGCACCTGAGATATACGCGAAACCATTGCTATGTGCGAACATTTTATTACGCATTTCACGTCTGCGTTCTTCGGCGCTGCTTCCATACATTACGTAAATAATCGTGAACACAACAACCACCGCGGCAATGGAAAAAGTAATAATACCTGTGTATGAAATAAATTTCAAGTCGAATACAAATGCATATGTTACGCAAAGTACTATGACTACGGGCAATATTATCATCATAATTTTCACTATTTGCTTTATCGATGATTTGACATTGCTGTTAAACATCGCCTGCCCGTCTGGCATTGGGACATCGTTGAAAAGTGGCGCGAAGTCAATGGCAGCAACGTTAATGATTCCTCCGGTTTTTATTGGTTCTGTCGTGTTGACGTTTTCGTTCAACGAATCCAATTGCGCCACATTAGTATGAGTTTTAGCTAAATTTTCAGAGCTTTTGCCTCTGCGTCTAGCCCTAGAAAATTGCATCGCAAATACTACAACCATGCCAATCATTGTTACGATGAATATAATTAAAGTTGGCCAGTCCACAAACATTACTCCAGTTTTTCAACCTTGATGCGTTTTTGCTTCGTCGTATCGCGATCACGCACAGTCACAGTACCATCTTCCAGTGTTGTAAAATCTACAACAACACAATATGGGGTGCCAATTTCATCTTGGCGGCGGTAGCGTTTGCCGATATTGCCGTTGTCGTCGAATTCGCACATGTATTTTTCGCTTAATTTTGCGTAGACTTCGCGGGCTTTGGCGACCAATTCCGGTTTGTTTTTGAGCAGTGGAAAAATGGCATATTTAATCGGTGCGAGGTCTT
Organism: Candidatus Nomurabacteria bacterium; assembly: GCA_031266275.1. GTDB lineage: Bacteria > Patescibacteriota > Saccharimonadia > Saccharimonadales > Saccharimonadaceae > JAISBI01. The sequence goes on from JAISBI010000010.1 coordinate 13,743, forward strand.
CGTGCAATTTCAAAAGCGTCCGGCTGTCGCCGTTTTCTAACTTTTCGACCGTATAGGCTTCTGACAGAAACGCTAGGAACATCCGGCCTAAACCGGCCGACGTTTCTAGAATCCAAGGGATGTATTTTTCGCCCGTCGTCGAGTCGGTATAATTCAAATCAACGCCTGAGAATTTCATGTGTTGCGTCAAATCGTAGTCCGTCCTGTCATGAATTCCCTCGACTTCGTCGAAACCATAGCTGGGGAAATTATATTCGATATCCCACGCATCATTAGCGTAAAAAACTAAGTTTTCGTGCTGTTTGAAGCGCAGGTTTTCTTCGCGCAAGCCGTATTTCAGATACCAATCCCAGCGCTCTTGTTTAATTTTCTCAAAAGCTTCCGCGTTTTCGTGCGGCTTGACGAAATATTGCGTGTCAGCTTGTTCAAACTCGCGGCAGCGAAATAGGAAATTGCGCGGGCTAATTTCGTTGCGAAAAGCTTTGCCGATTTGCGCCACGCCAAACGGAATTTTCAGGCGCGTGGTGTCGATGATGTTTTTATAATTCAGGTAAATTCCCTGACAGGCCTCGCCCGGCAAATAGACTGGCGTCTCGTTTTTATCAGTAAAATCGCCCAGATTAGACTTGACGAGCAGATTAAATTTCTTCGGCTCCGTCCACATGATTTTGCCGCAAACTGGACATTTGATTTGATTTTTATAGGTGTCAAAAACTTCGCCAATTTCTTTTTCGCTCATTTTTTCATCGGCTTTGACGCCGAGTTTTTCGAGTTCTTTGTCAACGCGAATGCGGGCGTGACAGTTTTTACACTCGCTCAATGGATCGGAAAAACCGCTGACGTGACCCGACGCCACCCAAGTCTCTGGCGCTTTGAACATCGCCGCATCGATGCCGACAAAATTCTCTTTCAGCTGCACGTTGGCTCGCCACCAAGCTTTTTTGATATTATTCAAAAGTTCCACGCCATATGGCCCGAAATCATATAGTCCAGCCATGCCGCCATAAATTTCCGAACCCTGATAAACGAAGCCGCGCCGTTTGCATAAGCTGATAATTTCTTCCATGACATAAGTATATCACAAAACGCCGCGTTTTTCTCGGTCTGAACTATTTCATTGATTTTATCGGGCCAACTGGTGTAAAATTTATGTATGGATAAGGTTTTACGACGTCGGCGCAATACTGTTTTGGGGGTGGTTTTAATCGTTTGTTTGGCGTTTTTACTTTATCTCGCGGGGCAGAAATTACCCGTCGACGATACGATGGCCGAAATCGATCCGGTGACGGTCGTCGAATATGATGCGGAAACTGACGAGTTTACAGATTATCTCGGCGAAACGGTTTCGGCGAGTCCGTTGGCGCTGGACGAGTTGCATAAATTACTCGTCAAAGATTGGGCCGCCCATGACGGCTATAGTCGCGACAAGTTTTTGAGTTCTGGCAATTGGAATAAATGGAATGATTGCAACACGCGCGAGAAAATTCTGGGCCGCGACTTAGACGAAATCATTTACGATGGCAATGGTTGCACGGTTCTGTCTGGAATTTTGCACGATCCATACACCGGCAAGACTATCAATTTCACACGCGGCAGCAGCACATCCAGCGCCGTGCAAATCGATCACGTGGTGGCGCTGAGCAATGCTTGGGCGACCGGCGCGCAAGATTTGGATTCCGCTACGCGCAATCGTTTCGCCAATGACGATTTGAATTTACTGGCAGTGGACGGACCGGCCAATATGCAAAAATCCGACAATGACGCGTCCGCATGGCTGCCGTCGAACAAAGGTTTCCGTTGCGAATACGTCGCGCGGCAAATCGCCGTCAAAGTCAAATATGCGCTGTGGCTCCGGCTGGCTGAATTTGAAGCGATGAACAATGTGCTGTCGAGCTGTCCCGAGCAGCCCATGCCTACGCCGTAGTTTTAATGGATAATTCTTTCAGCTGTTCTGGTTCGGCGGCGGCCGGACTATTCATCATCACGTCGACGCCACTGCCGTTTTTCGGGAAAGCCACGATGTCGCGGATATTTTCGGTATCGTTCAATATCATGAAAATTCTATCCAGTCCCATCGCACAGCCAGCGTGCGGCGGCGCACCAAATTTGAAAGCACTGAGCATGGCGCCGAATTTTTCCTCGACGTAGTCGCGGTCATAACCGAGCAGGCCGAATACTTGATACATGACCTCTGGATTGTGATTGCGCACTGCGCCCGAACCCATTTCATAACCGTTCATCACGAGGTCGTATTGATCGGCCACGATTGCCAATTTTTCGGCATCGGTTTTGGCGTTTAACAGCGCGTCAACGCCGCCTTTTGGCATCGAAAACGGGTTGTGGCCGAAGTCGACGCGTTTAGCGGTTTCGTCCCATTCGTAAAACGGAAAATCGACGACCCATGCCATCGCGACGACGTTTGGGTCTTTTAGTTTGTAAAAATTCGCAAATTCAGTGCGCAATTTGCCGAGAACTTTATTAACTTTGGCGCGACCATCGGCGCCGAAAAATACTGCATCGCCATCACTCGCACCGGTTAATTTAGCGATTTCGCTCAGTTCAGTTTCGGATAAAAATTTGGCGATTGGCGACTTGATTTCACCGTCTTGATAAGTCAAATAGGCTAAGCCGCCCGCACCCTCACGCCGCGCGGTTTCGGTGAAACCATCAATTTGCGAGCGCGACAAACCGGCGCCACCTTTCACGCAAATTACTTTGACGCATTCAGTTTGAAAAACTTTAAACTGAGAATTTTTCAATGTTTCGGTTAAATCAATCAACTCCATACCGTAGCGCAAATCTGGCTTGTCGCTGCCATATTTTTCCATCGCTTCGCGGTGAGTAATATGCGGAATATCTTCGAATAATAGTTTTTTGCCAGCGAAGTCCTTGACCAAACTCTTGAACAACGGCTCGATGGTTTGACGCACGGTTTCGCCATCGTCGACAAAAGCCATCTCCATATCCAGCTGATAAAATTCGCCGTATAATCTATCAGCGCGCGGGTCTTCGTCGCGAAAACAAGGCGCGATTTGGTAATAGCGCGGCACGCCACCAACCATCAGCAGCTGCTTGAATTGCTGTGGTGCTTGCGGCAAAGCATAAAATTTACCAGCGTGCACGCGGCTAGGAATCAAGAAATCACGCGCGCCCTCCGGCGAAGAGTTAGCCAAAATCGGCGTCGCCACCTCCATAAACTCGGCTTCTTCCATATATTGTCGAATCAATTTATTAAACTCAGCCCGACGGCGCAAAACCTGCTGTATCGACGGTCGCCGCAAATCGAGATAGCGATATTTCAATCGCAAATCTTCGCCCGCCAGCTCGCCATCATCGTGCGTCGTCACGACCGGCGTCTCAGACTTATTCAAAACTGCTAATTTCGACACCACGACCTCAATCGTTCCGGTCGGAATATTCGTATTTTCCAGCTCCACACCACGCTCGCGCACAGTGCCAACAGCCGAAATCACAAATTCATCACGCAAACCCTCAGCCACCGCAAAGTCCGGCGATTCCGGATTAAAAACCAACTGCACGATGCCGCTATGATCGCGCAAATCGATGAAAATAATCCCGCCGTGATCGCGCCGGCTATTCACCCAGCCAGTCAGCGAAATCTCACCGCCAATATGTTTAATCGAATCGATCGCAAGTGTTCTCATATGAATAATTATATCACAAATCTTCAAGTTAACCGCCGGAACAAATAAATCGCGGCGGTTGACTTTTCGATAAAAGTCTGCTACAATGGCAATAAATCACTACGAAGAAGGATCCGTATGGAGCAATACCTGAGGACGCCTTTTTCTTTTCTATTTCAATTTGAGATACTTGCGAACTTCGCGAGTATACAAGCGAACCTTAAATCTGTCGTTTAATTTGTTATATAGTGCGGACCAACGCTTATTCGGAAACATAATCGCTCGAAATTTCCGTTCAATGATCAATCGGTTTACCATTTTATAATAATCACCATCCCCAGAGACCAGGACTATTTTGCCTTTCTCATTCTTGCGAAATACTTCGTCCATAATTGTGAATACAATATCGGTATCAACATTGCCCTTTTTCTTGCTAATACCTTTTGAATCATGTTCGCGGAATACTAATTTAAAACCTGCCTTTTCAATAAACTTGTACATTTTGTCAAATTTTGGCTCTTTTACACCAATAAAATAATAAGCGTGTTTGACTTGGTACTTTTCTTTTAAAAATATTCTAAATTTGATTAAATCAATCCGCCATGGTTTTGTGTCATTAGTCGTACCCTTAATTAAGTTCTGGCCGTCGATGAATGCTTGATTGTTCATGTGTGTATTATATCACAAATCTCTACCAAGCTATAAAGGGATCATTTTAATGGTTCGGTGAATAGTTTAGCAGTATTTGCTAATTTGACGAAGTTTGATTGCTTATCATTGGCTTTTTTCGCCACATAAGTCAAAACTACTCTCATTTCATCTTTGCTAGCATCGGAAATGAGACGGGAGAAATCTCCGTCGTATTTTTTAATAATTCTCTTAACCCTAAATCGTTCAATCATTTTAAAAGTTTACTTAACTCTTCTCTACTATACACTTTTTTAATAACATTTTCAACCTTTTTCATGTGTGTGGGATGTGTGGGAACTGTCCCTGACCCATCTACAAACTTCGCGAGCATAGGGTATATAAACGAACTTTAAATCTACCACGTATACTTACCGTAAACGTGATATAATACAATATCAGCAGTATAAGTAATTTACTGCTGCGGACTTAGGCGCTAAGTGACAGCTGTCTCCAGCAACACTCAGTCTTGGGGGTCAGACAACTCTAACTTCGTGAACTCCAGCAACCCGTGGTTCATTCGGGGTGGCAACAGCAACAATGGCTCCAACGCAGGGCTGTGGAACTCCAACAACAATTCGGGCAATAGCAACAACAACATCGGGTTTCGGGTTGTTCTCGGTACAAAAATAACACGCAGCTGAAAGTAGGATCTCTCTCAAAAGAAAGACCGAAAGGCTAGAAAATTATACGCGCGCTTAAGCACCTTTCGCTCTTCAAACAGCGATAAAAAATATATACGCCCTGTATTTTGACTAGATTATGAAATATCATTTCATAGGCTCAACCTCTAGGGCGCCACCTAAAGTAGCACCTCTTTCAAAGGTGCTACTTTTTATATCAATTAACAATGGAGAAATATGGAACTTACTAATAGCCTCAACCAACTAATTAACTATTTGGTTTGCCAAATCGTACCCAAAATGTCACGCTCTGGGCGTCGCATATTGGATATTTTGACGACACAGCTTTTCACGGCCCAAGAGATAACTGTGACTATCCAATTGGAACACAGTAATAATGCGCGTCTGAAAGAACAGCTACTCGAATTATGCGTCAAATTACAAATGGCTTACAATTTGACTAAAAGCTTATATAATGCCCGCGTCATCACCAAAAAACAGCTCGACAGCATCTATAAACGTCTAGCCGCAACGCAAACTATCGCTCACGGCTGGCGCAATAAACTAAACAAGGAGAACAAATGAAACATCAATTAAATAACAAATTTAACCTCGCTTTGAATTACCAAAACTTAGAAGGTGCTTATCGACGAGCCAAGCGTAATAAATTAGGCAACGAAAAAATCGCCGCTTTTGAAAAAGATTTGGAATATAATCTAACAACGCTATTGAAAGAATTGACCAATCAAACCTACAGACCGGGTGCTTACTACAAGTTCATGATTCATGAACCAAAAGAACGTCTGATTTGGGCCTTACCTTTCCGTGACCGTGTAGTCCAACAATGGTTTGTTGAGGAGCTAATCATCCCTCACTTTGTGCCAAAGTTTTCGTATGACAGTCACGCTTGCGTGCGCGAGCACGGAACACACCTCGCTTACAAACGCTTGCAAAGATTTTTGCATTACGGAGAATATGCCATCAAAATGGACATTTCTAAGTTTTTCCCCAGCATCAACAAAGACATCTTGTGGAAGGTTTTGCAGCGCGAGATAAAAGATGGCCAAGTTTTATGGTTAGCCCGAACTTTCGTCTATGACACGCCAAATACCAAAGGCATTCCAATTGGCAACTATACCAGCCAATATTTTGCCAATATTTACTTAAATGAACTCGACCAATATATTAAGCGCGAGCTCAAAGTCCGGAACTATATCAGGTATATGGACGACTTCGTTCTGATTTGCGGCAGCAAAGACGAAGCTTTGAAGCTTTTCGAGCAATGTCGGGAATTTTTGCAGCAAAAATTAGACCTGCAATTAAATGGCAAATCACGCATCATCAAAATCAGTCGAGGCGTGCCATTTTGTGGCTTTACTATCTTCCCGACTCATATCAAACTGAGCCAAAACAATAAACGCTCTGTCAAACATATGGTGAGAAAGTTTCGAGTTGATCATGACAGAGAAGCTTTTTTGGCTAGTTTGACGGGCTGGCGGGCTCATGTGTCGCATGCGAACAGTTATAATTACCAAACTAAAATTTATCGAGAGATTTGCGCCGAATTTTTTGATTTGGCGATAAGCTGTCCGCATCACGAAGAGTTCCAGCCGGATTGCATGGATTGCTATGCGGCAGAAATGGACAGACGACATATTTGGGAGATTTTGCGGGAGTTTTTGGCTGAATGATGGATTGAGATTGCTTCGCTGCGCTCGCAATGACGAGGGGGAGGGTCGCAATGACATATTCCCATCACGTCTTTGCGAGGCAACTTTGTTGCCGAAGCAATCTGTAGTCGTGGATTGCTTCGCCGACAAGTCGGCTCGCAATGACGGGAGGGGTACTACGCGGAATCGTAGATTCCGCGTTGGTTTTTTAGTGTTTAGTATTTAAAACTTACCGAGAACAACCCGAAACCCGAAGTTGTAGTTGCTATTGCCCGAATCGCCGTTGGAGTGCCACAGCCCTGCGTAGGAGCCATAGTCGCTGTAGCCACCCCGAATGAACCACGGGTCGCTGGAGTACACGAAGCTAGAGAGGGCGTCTGACCCCCAAGACTGAGTGTAGCTGGAGACAGCTTGGCGAGTGCGCATTTCATGCAACGAGTGGCCACCACAGGTCTCGAATAGACAATTGTCGAAGTTATAGTAGTATTCCGTGGTAGAGCTGCTCCAAGTGGCCTGAGCGCCGAATGGGGGCACATCATAGCGATTGAAGTTGGCGGGTTGCGACATAGTCGCCATATAGGTCGTAGATGAGATACCGCCACGATTAGCTTGGGTGTATTCCCATGCGCCACCGGCCAGGTCGTAAATACCATAAACATTACCAGTGGTGGAGGCTTCTTGGCCCGTAGTGGTTTCGTAGGTGTTGCAGGTCGCTTCGTAAGTGTCGGATTTGCTGGAGATTGGGCCACAACCAGTAGTGTATCGGTAGTTGGTGTTGCTGTTACTACTAGCACCATTATTATAGTAGCCATTGTTATAGACTTTGCGCTGATTTTTATCCCAGCCAGACATGACATTATTGTTGCCGTAGACGCCATAGCCAGAGGCGGACAAGACAGTGGCAGCACCCCAGTCGGAGTTTTTGGCTTGACGGGTCAAGGCGTCGTTTGAGAGGTTCATGGTGTTAGTATTGATGCCATCGGTATTAGTGACGGCATTTCCACCAGCCACGAGAGCAGCATTGGGCGACATGTTTTTAGCTATAGTAAACTGGGCGCCGATGTATTTATAAGTGATTGGGGCTTTATTGGGCTTGATGAAGATATTGGTCGGTTGAACATTCTGGCCACAGGACACTGGGCTAGTAACTGTGTTGCCGACGCAATAGAAATCAGTACCAGTTTCAAACTTGCCCATCCACAGACCATTGAGCTCTTTGCCATCGTAAGTGAAGGCTGGGTGGGTAGCCCACGACGAATTATCATGGTCGGAAGCACCATCACCAGACGGTTTGACATCACTGACGCAGTCAGCGTACTTTTGGAAGTTAGTCGAGGTCGAGCAAGTCGGTTGAGGCGAGTTGGTCGGCATCTCGGTGGTTTCAAAGGCGATGTCGTAGCGAACTTGAGTGCTATCGGAGCAAGTGCGCGCATTACCGGTGCCGGAAGTCGTGCCTTCGTAGCAGGATGGCTGGTCGACAGCGTCGCGGCGCTGGACATTGTAGGCGTAGCGCGGGACATAGACCCAGTGAGCGACCGCCAGGTCTTCCATAGGCATGGATGGAGTGCCATCATCGTGATTGCCGTTGTTTTCAACAAAAGTGACGAACTCGGTCGGAGTAGCTGCTGTTTGACCGCTGACGTTAAATTTGGCAAGATTGTTCGCAGGGTCCGTAGCGCATTCGGTCAAGCCACTATTATACGCCCAATTACCGGTTTCAGTTATTGACACGTATAGGCCAGACTGATAAGCCAGCATATATTCACACATACTGTAAGCATCATCATATGGTACCTTACTCCAGTCATCATATAGCGTCACTGTATTGGCCCATTTTTGCTGCTGGTAATCGTACCAGCTGCCATCATGCTGATCGGTGTCGTCGTTGCTGAAATCAAGTTGTCGCCACGAATTCGCATCCGTGTCATAGACAACCGGTATCATATTAGCATCGATGTCTATGGCACAAGTCGAGTCATCGGTTGGGTCAAGCGAATCGTTGGTGCCTGCGTTCTTGCAAGGCGCCATGGCGGCTTCGTAGATGAATATGTCGGTGCCAGAAACGGCTATGTCGCCAGTGATACTGGTTATAGCGATACGGACGGAGCCAGTGTCAGTGTGGGCCGGAATATCGGAGCTGAGAGTAAGTATACTATTAGAGGAGTGGCTGGCGGTCTCAACTGGAGTTTGACCGCTATTGCACGAAGAATCAGCTGGATCGGCGTAGCCATAGTTGGCACAGGGGTCGAAGATAACTTGATGCACTAAGTCAGTAGAAGAGTAAGTCATGAAGTTATCGCCAGCGATGTCAGCGGCACCTGCATCAGAGTCGCCAGTAATCGGCGCCGATGGCGGGTTTATGCTAATCACAGCCGGAGCAGACACGGTGATGAAATCTATGGTAGCTTCCCCGCCATAGGTCGTAACGACGAGTGTGTGATCGCCAGCTGGGAAGTTATCTGAGCCGTCGTTAGCCGGGATGACGATACCGGTAATGGAGTTGCAGTCGCCAGACAGAGCGTAAGAGTCAACGGATACGTCGGGCTTATCGGCAGTTCGGATAGTAACTGATTTGATGATGCCAGTACTACCAACGCAGTAGTTAGCGCCAGTGACCGAAACGTCAGAGGTGGCGTGAGCGGAACCGAAGATGGTTGTGCTGACGTCGTTTAGTTTCATGTCGGTAATGGTCGGAGCTTGAGTTACCGTGTCGACGTAATAGACGGCGTCTGTACCTAGTGCACCACTGCTAACAGTCGTCGATGAGCCAGTGCCCGGGACATCAGTCGTGACAGTGACATTTTGTAGTCCAGCAGCCGGACCGCTTGGTAAAACAATAGAAATCTTGGTCGGACCGGTAATAGTGTAAGTGCCAACGGCTGTACCGCCCACTGTGACACCAGTAACGTATGATGTGCAGGTACTATCGCAATATTCGAAGTTAGTGCCGGTAATTTCGAAACTGTCGCCAGCTTTGCCGTAGGCCTGACGATCAGTTTCAGGGCTCTCTGGGCAAGCGCCGGTGGATTGGCAAGTCTTGGTGACAGTGGCTGGATAGGTGTAGAGAATTTGCACACTAGCCGAACCAACCGGCGTATGGATTGTGACGGTGTGGTTGCCTGGTGTACTAGATGGTAAAGCCACGCCATTAGAATTGCAGTTTGGATCGGGAGTGGCATTATTACATAGTGTTGTGCTATCGAACATGACTTGGGTAATGACCCAATTTGGCGTAGCGGCGTGATCTTGGAGATTATCGCCAGTTAGACTGATCGGCCCTCCTGCAATCGTCATTGAAGTGACCGGCAAGCCGGAGACATTAACGACGAGATTATCCGGCGCATAGAGATAATCAGCTTTGGTCGAGGCGCTACCACCAACCGTCGTGACGATGACATCTTGCAAGCCAACTGTATTTTCTAAATTTGGTGCTGTACAGATTATATTAGTGGGCACGATGGTCGGGCTAGTGCAAGCTTGTCCGGCGATAGTGATGGTCGTGCCACCGGTAACATCCAAGTTTTCGCCTGTTATAGTGACTGTCTGTTCCTCGTCCGAATATGATGTGTAGGCCTTTAGATAGATATTATTATTGCTACGTGAGGTTACGATAGATGAAATAGTCGGGGCTGGGATATAGAGCACAGCGTCTGTACCGACGGTTGCAGTTGAGGTCGATGAATAATCTGTGCTATTGATAGTCGTCGTGACAATGATGTTTTTGACTGGATTACTCAAATTGCTCTGCGGTGGCAGAACAACACTAATAACAGTATCTGAAGTGACGGAATATGTATCGACCGGCAAATCTACATCGCCAATAGTAATCCCTTTGACGAGATTGGTCGCGCCAACTTTGAAACCAGTGCCGATAATCTCGAAACTGGTACCAGCTTTACCATAAGTGACGGAAGTTTCATCAGATTTGTAGGCCTGAGTAACGGTCGGAGCGGCGACGTAAGTGTAAGCATTTGTACCCGTGGTCTGACCGCCGTAGGTCGTGATGACGACGTCTTTGCTGCCGGCCGTACTGGCTGGAGCATTGCAAGTCAATTGCGTACCGCTGGTCACATTTATACTAGTGCAGGCCGCGCCGCCAATAGTTACAGCGGAAACTACGCTGCTGCCACCAACATTTCTGAGATTGCTGGCGGTGATGGTCACTGAGCTACCAGTCGTGATGCCATAGGTCGGTGATATACTCGAGTATACGGGAGCACTCAGCGATTCAACGGTTTTATCCACATTGGACGTGCCGCCGGCGTTGGTGACTTGAATATAATAGACTCCGGCGGTGGTCAAATTGGGAGCAGTGCATGTTATTATAGTGCTGCTAGTATCAGTAGGCAACGAGCAGTTCAGGGCTGCTGAGAAATCGGACGAATTGCTGCTGATTTTCACTTCATTATCACCGTAGGTCGAACCAGTTACGAAATTAGCACCGTTGATAGTCAGTTGGGTAGTAGCATCGCTAGACTTGATGTAATTAGGAGAAACTGAATCTATGGTCGGGGCAGCAAGATAGGTATACCTGGTATTAGTATTAGTAGTAGAGGTACCGTAGTTCGTCACAGTGACGTGGACTGTACCGGTGCCAGTCGGAACTGTGGCGGTGATTTGAGTATCGCTATTAACCGTATAAGACGTCGCGTTAACAGTACCGAATTTGACCGCATCGGCGCCGGTCGTACCATCAAAGTGCGCTCCAGTGATGACGACCGTGTCACCAGTTTTGCCGTAATTCTTGGTCAATGATGTAACGGTCGTGGAAGCATAAGTGTAAATCGCATTGTTGCTAGTACCGGTGCCAGCCGGGTTAGTGACACTGATTTTGACCGCACCAGCATCGTGGCCTGTGGTCGTACAGGTCAAGCGGTGGTTGCCGGAATCGTCTGTCGTGACGGCTGGCGAAGTACAATTAGCCGCTGTGCCACCACTATCCAATACCACACTACTGACGACGAAGGTACCGGCGGCATTCTTGAAATTAGTACCCGTCACGGTGATGAGAGTCTGACCAGTCGGTGCGCCATAAGTCGGCGAAACCTCAGTGATAGTCGGGACGTCAATGGTATAAAATGTGAAAGTGCCAGATGTGCCACCATAAGTCTCGACTGCGACAGTATGAGATCCAGCCGCCAAGCCACTACCGACCGGTATAGTGATACCAGTGATACTACCATCGGTCGCTGTCGTCCAAGCCGTTGCATTGATTGAACCATCAACTTTGACTCCCTTTACGATATCGACACTATTAACTTTGAAGTTGGTACCGGTCAGGCTAGCGCCGGTGATATTAACGCCGCTGGCTGAGCTGTAAGTGATATTAGCGCCATTGGTTTGACCATTCATGGCTGTGACAGTTGGAGCCGGAGCGTACCAGACCGCGCTGGTGCCGAGAGTCGACGTATCGCCGCTGTCAGAAACGAGGCTGTCTTTGGTCGTATAAACTTTGACTAACTGTTGGCCGTCGACAGCAGCAGGTAATGTGACCGTGATGCTATCAGTGGCAGTGACTGTATAGTTTGCACTTGAGACCTCTACTCCGCCGACTTCAACCTTGCTGACAATGGAACTACCGCCGAAGAAGAAGTTAGAGCCTTGAACCGTGAACGTGTCACCAGCTTTGCCGTATGGCACGTTGATATTTGAACTCTGTCCGACTTTAGTGACTGTCGGCGCATCGACATAGTTTAGAGTAGTAGTGACTGGGCCGCCGCCATAAGTCGACAGCGAAACTGTATAGCTACCGGCCGACAATTCTGGAACGAGGAAGTATAGTCTACCCTCGCCAGCTTCGTCTGTCAAGACAGTCATGTCTCCAGTGGAAATCAAGTCATCACCAACTTTCAATTGGCTGACGACTGAACTGCCGCTGGAATTTTTGAGGACGGCATTGCCTTCATATAGCGTGAGATAGAGCCCGGACGAGCTGGCCGAAATACTGTATGAGCCTGAGCCGTCAAAGCTGATCGTACCAGGCGCGGCCAGATATTCGGCTGTTCCGTTAACGGTCGATGAGCCGCTGATGTTGGTGGCGACGACGCTTTGTGCGCCAGCCGGCAATTGTGGCGCATTGCAAGTTATAGTCGTGTTATCCGTCACTAGCGCGCCAGAGCAAGCTGAGCCGCCGATTGAAACAGTGGTGTCACCAATCGATGCGGCAGCAAAATTCGTACCCTTAATTATCATTGGGACGTTACTCTCGCTGGTTTTAATATAATCTGTGCCGCCGTTTCTCGTCACACGTTCTGCTCCGGTCACGGTTGGCGTTGGTACGTAAGTAAATGCGTCATTCTTGGTGGCGCTGCCTCCGGCAGTTTGAATCTCGAGGCCAACAGTAGTGATAGCGCTGGCTGACGAAGCTGGCACTGTGCAATCTAAAGTTGTTGCGCTAAAGCCATTGGCGTAGTCTACAACACAGGCATTGCCGCCGAGCAGAATTGTGGTGCCGCCGAACGCAGCGGTTTGGAAATTGGTGCCGGTAACCGTGACTTTCTTGCCGCCGGCGGTCTTGTCGTAGTTTTCGTTGATAGTTGTGATGGTCGGTGCCGGCAAGTAGGTATAAGCACCGGTGAGAGTAGTGATTGATACGCCCGCCACCGCCAAAGTGACATTTTTAACGCCGACCGAGTTGCCTGCTGGCACAGTACAGGTTATTTGGGTAGTAGTGACGCCGGAAATTACGCACGAATTACCATCGATTTGCAAGTTATAAGCATCGGTAATTTCCGCCGTAGCGTCAAATCCAGTACCATCTATCGTTATAACGTTACCGCCAGTCAATGGGCCGTAGGCGGCAGTTGAAGCATCGATCTCGACAGGATTTATAGACCCTGTATCAACATAATAAAATCCGCTGGTACTAGATTCAGGATAACTGCCGGCTGGGGTGGTAACTATAACTTCTTTCCAACCCACCGTGGTATTGGCTGGAGTCGTAAATACAACTTCGTTCGCACTGTTAACTGTAACACCTGTGGCGCTTATTCCGTCAATAGTGACCGTCGTGTTACCAGCACTGGCTCCTATATTACCAGTCAAAGTTACCGTCGTACCGCCAGTCAATGGGCCTTCGTTCGGGCTGATTGACCATGTCCCGGCAGTATCGACAAAGTCAAATGTGACTGTACCGGAGGCGTTGCCGGCGCTAGTTGATAATGTCACAGGCACACCGGCTGCTTTCGCGTGAGCACCGGTAACGCAAGCGGCTGATGTCGCAGTAATCGTGCTACAAGTCAGAGTCGCGTCGTCAATTTTCACAACTGTAGAACCAGTAGTATCAAAATTGGTACCCGCAATCTCTACGTGAGTGTTGCCGTAAATTGAGCCGGAAGTTGGACTGATGCTAGTAATTGTTGGTGGAGCCAAATAAGTATAACCGTTAGGCTTGGTGATGGTGTCGGCTATAGTGCTGACCGAAACATTGACCAATCCGGCAGTGTGCGATGGAGTTGTGACGGTTATAGTTGTATCCGTGACTCCAGTGACAGTAGCTGCCGTACCACCGAAAGTGACACTGGTGATAATAGAAACATGAGTATCTAACCGCGTGAAATTAGTTCCAGTGATAGTGACGGTTTGTCCGCCAGCAGACGGCCCAGAAATCGGGCTAATGGTACTAATAGTTGGATCGTCAATATAATAGAAGCCTCCACCCGGTTGCGTTACCGCATAGTAGTTATTCGTACCGCCCAAAGTTTCCACGCGAACAGTTTGTTCGCCAGCAGCCAATATACTAGTCGGGGCATTGCAGGTCACGGTCGCGCTGTCCACCACTGTTGGGTTGATGCATTCGCCGGTACCGATTGTGACGGTAGTCCAGTTAGGCACAAAGTTACTACCGGTAATGGTAATTACTGTACCACTGCCCACACTGCCGGCGATTGGAGAAACATCAGTAATAGTCGGCGGATCCACGACGATGACCGGCGTATTGGTAGTACTGACTTGGCCGCCATAAGCGTTAACCACGATGTCGTAATCGCCAGCTGTCAGACCAAGCGGCAATTTGAAGCTAAGGTTGGTGCCGCCGCCAGTGACGCTGACATCTGTTGCGTTCAAGCTATTGATGATAACTGTCGCGCCGTTCAAATTAGAGCCACTCACCGTGACTTCGTCAGCCGTATTGACCTGGTGGTAATTTCTGGTCACCGGGTTCAAGACTGGCGCATCGGCATAAGTAAATTCTTGTATTGAAGTGGCCATTGTAGCGACGGAATTTTTGGTACGCACAAATATGATATGATAAGGCTCGTTAAGGAAAATGCCAATGTTGTCAACTGTCGGCATCTTAATGCGGATTTGCGTGTCACTATCAACGGTATAAGTGCCGTTGGGACTGGTAATCGGATCGAAGTCTTCTTTTTCCACAAAAACCAATGTGGCATTGGCAACATATGCTGGAACTCCTGTTGAGGGCGGGCCACTAGGCTCATTGATCGGGTACCCTAAGGCAGCATCTGAAATATTATTAAAATTACTTCCAGTAACAGTTAAAATGTCGCCTGCCTTGCCGGCAATCGCAGACAGTCCGTTCAAATTGATGACTGGTGGGGCAATATATGTCAAATCGGTTGTCGATGGGCCGCCGCCGTAGGTTTCGAGCGAAACCGTGACATTGATATCAGTTGTGATACTAAGATCTGTTGGTACTGTAAACGTCAAGGTACCTGCGCTAGTTACATCGAAAGTCGTATTTTCTGCATTGTTTACTTTAAATTCTTTAACGACGTTATTACCGACTGAATCTTGTAGAGAATTGGCCGCGTCGGTTAAAGTAATAAATATGGTTGCATCATTATATCTCACGCTGCTCGGGTTTAGCGACAGAGTGCCCGGCGCTACTAGTGACTCAACGATTGTATCTGTGTTTGACCCTCCGCCAGCATTAGTAACCTGAACGTAATAGGTTCCAGCAGCCAACGATTGTTGAACTGTGCAGGTTATAGAGGTAGTGGTCACGTCGGCGCTCGCATTAGCAATCGAACAGTTCGTAGCAAGTGAAAAGTCAGACGAATTGCTGCTAAGTTTGACGACATTACCGCCATAGCCAGAAGCCTCTTCAACGAAGTTAGTACCTATAATAGTTAGCTGAGTAGAAGAATCGCTGACTTTAATATAATTATCATTAGCTGTTTCGACCGAAGTCACAGTTGGCGCCGGTAGATAAGTAAAATACGCGCTGGCACTGGTGCCGATTGAAGTTGTGACGGAAATAGCAACTGTACCGCTGCCAGATGGCATATTAGTCACAGTGACCTTGCCGTTTTCCACAACATAGCCTGTCGTGTAATCCGTGCCATCAATGGTGATTTTTGTGACAATACTGCTGCTATTAAACATGAAATTGGCGCCGTTGATTTCGACTTGATCGCCAGTTTTACCATGACTAGGGCTCAGGCTGGTGATAGTCGGGTCGTCGACATAACTATAAGACGCATTCCCGCCACTGCCGCTGTCACCACCCGGGCTGGAAAGCACGACGTTGGCCGGATTAGCTTCGCTGGTGGCATAGGCTGGAACTGTCACGCCAACCGTGCCCGCACCGCAATCGACCGGAATTGAAATGGAAGCCGCATGACCGTTGATGGCCGCTGAAATCACGCTCGTGCCTGCTGCGTCGCAGAAGCCGGTACCAGTAATAGTGGCTTGATTGCCGCCGAGCATGGTGCCGTAATTGGCGCTGATGCTAGTAAATGTCGGTGCCGCCAGGTACTCGATTGCACTCCCCAAAAACGCTGATCCACTAACAGGCACAGCACCTATATTATTAACCGTTTGAACTGTTGCGTCGACCAGGCCTGCCTCATGTGTACCAATCGAGCACTGCAGACTGACATCACTGAAATTAGTCGCATAATCAACCGTACAAGTATTACCGCCGACCAGGACCGTCGTACCGCCCAAAGCCGTGCCAACAAAGCCGCTCCCCGCCACAGTGACGACGGTCGAACCGTCGCTAACTTTGAGATAACCGCTGTTGCCGCCGTCAGTTCGTGCGACTGATGAAATAGTCGGGCTATCAATATATTGATAGGACTTGGTCGCGCTGCCAGTACTAGTCGTGATTACAACATTTTGCATACCGGTGCCAGCCGGCACATTATATATGGTAATTTGATCGTTTGGTGTGGTCGGGAGATCGGGCACGCCAGCACTGGCGGTAATAGCGTAGTACGGGCTGGTTCCAGAAGTGCCGACCGGAATCGTTACGTTATTGAAAACCACAGAAGTAACTATAGAAGCATGTGTCGAGCCATTCGTGAAACTGGCGCCGGTGCCGTTTGCCACGACTGAATTGCCGCCAATAGCCGGTCCGTAATTTGGTGATAATGTCACATCGGCACTCTTCAATGCGTCCTGATAAGTGAACTTCTTAGCATTGTCGCTGCCGGAATCCTCACTGTCAACATAAGTATTGACAACCACCATCTGTGCGCCGGCTGCTAAACCAGTTGGTGTGGTACAGCTCAAGCTCGTCGCAGTTATGCTACCAAGATCACATCCAGTAGTCGCGCCACCGATAGTAACCGACGTCACCAAAACATTCCCGTTGTCATCAATAAAACCAGACCCGGTGATGGCAACCGTCGTGCCAGCTACGCCAACATTCGGCGTGATGCTAGTATAAACTAATGCGGGCAAATTCGGATTGAGGTCTTGATCAACGTCTATCGTGCCGCCGCCGATTGGCATATACATATCTTCGCCATTCGGGAAAATCACTGTGCCGCTCGAAGCTCCGCCAGCGTCGCCGAATGTAATTTCCCCGCCGCCGTTTGGCAATGGCAGGCTCGGAGAAATAGTTACCGATCCGCCACTAGCCGGACAATATTGCGTGCCATCAGCGCTAGTCACACAACCGTCTTTAATAGTGACAGTACCGTCATCATTAAATTTGATGTTCGATCCGTCTTCAATTTCAATCGGGCCAACCGTACCGCCGTCTGGCAAAGTGAAGCTGCCATCATCCTCTATCTGTACATTGCCACCAGGTCCAATCGTGATTTCGTTATCGCCGTTCGTCAAGGTGCCACCGTCCGGCAAGGTAACCGACGAACCGTCATCATCAATATCCATGACTGTGTCAGTGCTGATCGTACCGTCTGGCGTGACGAAGTCCAAGCCTTGACCTTGGCTATCAGTTGAGATGCTGCAGTTGGTCGGGATGGTTTGTGCCGCGATGATGGTTTCGTTCGGCAAGTTCACAGTGCCGACAACTGTCGTCACATCGTTGTCAGTACGAGTGACGGTCATCGTGCCGCCGTTTGGAAATTCTAACGTACCGTCGGCTTTGACGATAACTTTTGGCGCAATGATGTAACCATTTTCGCACGGGAAACTAACCTTGGCGTTATCGCCAGGCTTCGGCGTGATAATGACGTCGCCGTTCGGATCAGTCTCGATCGTGCCATCTTTCGGTACGTCAACTTCTGTGCCGTTATCAAATATTATCTTACAACCGTCTTCATCGACACATTTAATGACACCGTCGTCTTCTTCGATGTCACCTTCGATGTCCTTAAAGTCAACATATATAATATTTTTACTACTAGTTTGACCACCACTGGTTGTGACGATGACCTGCTTGGCACCCAAATCACCCTGTGTCGTCGTAATCTGACAAACTATGGTATACGCATTGCTGGTTTCGGAATCTTTGACGATGCTAGTACCTGGGAAGCTAGACCCGTATTCACAAACCGGATCAGTGCCCGGGCTACCGGCACCAATTGTCACGCGCGTAGTATTGGGACTACCAATGATATCGAAATTCGTGCCATGGATTGTGACGAAATGAGCTTGGCCGTCGGCGTTAACCGTCGGCGGACTGACACTAGTTAAAGTCGGTGTCACGAGATAAGTATAACCGTTACTGATCACGGTCGTGCCGGAATCATTGTGAATCATGACGTCAACTGAAGAATTGTCGCCAGCCGGATTGGCAGGTGCTGTACATTCCAATTCCGTATCAGAAATGAAATTCATACTACCACAAGCTACTCCACCGATAGCTACATCCGTATCTGACGTTAAATTCGCGCCAGTGATAGTTACTATATTGCCGCCGGCAGTCGGTCCGACGTTCGGCGTGATAGCGCCAACCGTCGGAAATGTGTCGTTTTCCGCATAATAAACTAGCGACGCGTGATAAACACCGCTCGGCATGCTGTCGTTAACGTTGACCGCGACATAGACCGTCGTGACGTCGCCCGACACAATAGTACTATAATGTTTTATTTGCATTTGGCCGTCAGACGACTCGATGCCGGCATATCGACCGGTCGTGGCCGTGTCGGTCCCGACGCTGTAGTCACTGTCGAAGCCGTTGGCAATGGTGGTGTCACCAGACTTTAGCGCGAAGCCCCAAGAATTAGCATCCAGCACAGACGGGAAAGTCATCGTGCCGATAGTGCGATTTATATCATTGCCAGATTCGGCTTCAATCCATAAATTATAACCGCTAGTAGCGCCAGAGTTGACCGTTACTTGTGAAGCGGTCGTCGATTGCTTAGTACTAGCCTCGCCTTTACGTACATTGACCGTGATGTTTTGTTGAGCTAGCGAGATGCTCAATTCATTGCTGGCAGCGTACGACGGTGGAAAAACCGTATGAATGATACCGGCTGCCACCAACGGCACCAAAATAGCCGGCGTGATTTGAAAGGCCACGCGGCGCAGTTTGTGCTTTTTGATGACTTTATCCACGTCGAGAATTTCAGTGTGCTTATTGTCCAAATCACGCTTGATACGCTCTTCGGCTAATTTATTAACATCGAGAATTTCCGTCCTATCATCACCTTCGTGTTTCTTGAACATAGCGAAATCGAAATTCTTGCCATGTTTCTGGTACTTATCGTTACTTTTAATAATCGCTCGGCGCAAGCCGTGATTTTTGATGCGACGGCGGATCAACCAAATGAAAATGCAAATTAGCAAAAGCCCGACCAAGCCGATTGACAACAAAGCATAAATGGGCACTGATCGCCCGATAAAATCAACTTTATGAGTGAAAAATTCTAAAATGCCGGTGTTCGGCGTCAGTGGTGTTGGTGCTGGCGTCGGCTTGGCGACGACTCGGAATTTCCATATCTCTTCATGGCCACTAGTTTGGCCGGTGAATTTCATGATATATTCTCCAGGAGGAGCATCACCCGGTATCTTCCAATAAAAATCAATACAGCCAGCATCATCGGCCTTGATCATAGTATCAACGCCAAATTCGGTTTGTGTGACTCGGACATCTTCATCGTTGTCAAAATTACAATAATAAAGATGTACCTCTTCGTCATCTTCGACAGTTTTCGGATTCAAATCACCATCGGCATCGAGGACGTTGACTGTGATATTTTGCGTTTCGCTTTCAGTAGCAGCTGAAACCGGCAAAGAAATAGCGGTGTTTGAAACCGCTAAAAGCCCGACGGCCAACAGTGGTACTATTACTATTTTTTTTAGCATATCTCTTACATCATATTTCTTCATTGCCTTTTATTCCTCTGTCGTCGGTGCCTTCACCATGTTTATGAAATAGCTTTTTATTTTATCATTTTGAATGGTGAACTGTGCGCCGAAATCTTGGCTGTCGCAATCAATTATGCCATCAATTACAGTAATATCATCATATTTGAGGGAATCTGTTTTGGAGAAACTGCAATTATCAAAATTCGCTTCGCCAAAATGAGCCGAGAAATTTTCGTAGCTATTAGCCAACTTCAACTCGTCACTAAACATTTCGTCGTAAACTTGGCTGTAATTTTTATCATTTAGACCATTGACGAAATTTTCTATTTGCTGCGAATCAGTTTTACGGCAAGTCACCACCACGATGGCAATTATAATTACTATAACGAGCGCAATAATCAGCGCCACAATAGCAGTGTTTTTCGGATCAGCTTTGCGAACCGTTTCTCTGGATTTTTCCTTTGTCATATCCCTCCTTTTACATAACAGTTGTGTTTATTATAGCACGATTTTTTCAGAAAACAAGCTTTTTCTTTGATTATTTGCCGACCCAAACTTCGTTATCACGCCGTAAC
The DNA here is from genome assembly GCA_031266275.1 of Candidatus Nomurabacteria bacterium. GTDB lineage: Bacteria > Patescibacteriota > Saccharimonadia > Saccharimonadales > Saccharimonadaceae > JAISBI01. The sequence continues at coordinate 34,406 of JAISBI010000010.1, forward strand.
AATTGGAAAGCCGCCGTAAGTCATATAGACTGTCAACTAGTCTTTCAAACTCTGTGACGTTCTGGATTTCGTCGAAAAAAACATAATTTTTGGCTTTTGGATCAGCTAACCGCATCACATAGTCGTGTAAAACATGACGTTCGAGCAGCGACTCATTTTCCATTTCTTCCAGGTTGAGCGTAATAATATTGGTCTTTTTAACTCCACTGTCACGTAGCTCCCGCTGAAATTGTCGAAGCAGAGTAGATTTACCGCTACGGCGAATGCCAGTGATTACCTTGATGACGTTTTGGTCACGCAAGCTGTGCAGTTGACGCAAATATTGTTCTCGTTTTACCATATCACTAATATCAAAACCTTGATTATAGCTCTTTCTGTATCACGCCATTGCCAACTCGACCCGGCTGGTTTATTATGTTTAGACGTTTAGGACACAGCGGACGGATTGACCGAATGTCGCGTCTGCGGACGCTTGCGTTGCTGAAGATGAAGTAGTGGCTTGGACTGCGTAACTGTAATTGCCAGTGCTTCCTGAAGAA
>JAISBI010000014.1 GCA_031266275.1 Candidatus Nomurabacteria bacterium
TTTTTGGTAGGTGTAGCCTTGTTTGAGGCCTTGGGTGAAGGTTTGGGGGTTAGGATTAGGGTTAGAGAGTGGTGTGGGTGGGGTGTTGGGGGTTAGGTTCTTTGAATGCCCCCCCCCCCCCCAGAGGGTTTTGATTAGTTGGGTTAGTGTATTTCATGTTGGTTAGTTTAGCATAAACAATACGGAAATACAAATTATGGTGAAATGGCATGTCACAATAGAGGTGAACCGGCTGTTCGATTGTCGTTATGGCGCGACATAATCTATTGCCTCCCTAGCTCTTTCATTGTATTTCCGGTCCTCCTCAGCTTCATTGTCATAATATTCGTTTTTAAAAGCAATTCCATACCCCCTGTCCCAAGTTATCCTGGCTTTCTGTGTTAATTCGCCTTTAATTTTTCCTTCATAAAGCTCGACATAGGCCAGCTTATCTTCTTGGGTTTTATTTGCTTTCAGAATCCTGCGGAGCTTAGTAGCACGTGGAGTATATTTTGCACTATTATCTTCCTCATCAAGCCATGAAGACGCGCAGGCAGCCAGACCCGTCCCTCTTGCTACCCGCACATCAAGACTTCCACGTCTAATCTCATATCGCAACATCAAGGCGAAGGCTCTTTTATCGTCAATTTTCATCGTTTTAAATAATTCTGGTGTCAATGTAGAAAATCGCAAGCGCTCACTGACGGGAGGATCGTCATACTCCGGGTATCTATCGACAATCTGTTCGGGCTCGGGCTCCTCCATATCTTCATCGTCTTCAAGGGCCTCTGGAGTTTCAATAATTTCAGTGGCTCCTGCGACCTCAGGAATTTCGGGGGCTTCACCGAATTCGCCCGCAACTCCCATTAAAATACTACCATCCATAGCTATCTGACCGGCTGGTAACTTAACTTTTTCCTCTTCGACTTCTCTTTTTTCTCTAATTAGCTCGCTCCGCCCTTGTTCAACGCTAAGCGGGCCGACCCAGGTGGTTTTATTGTCAGGAAAAACATCGTGATACGGCACTATATCACCGTCATCATTTATAGCATCATACCTGCCATCTTCTACATATACCTTTCCTACCATACCCTTCTATTATAGCACACTCAAGGTAAAAAGTCAAGCAAAGCTTGACTTTTACTCTGGGATTGAACAAATTATTTATGCGTTTTGACCGACAATAATTTGCGGTTTTTATTGCGGCGACGCTTCAAAACTAGTCGACCGTTTTTGCTGCTCATGCGGGCGCGAAAACCGTGTTTGCGGGCGCGGCGGCGAACTTTTGGCTGATGGGTGCGTTTAGTGCTCATTGCTTATCCTCCTTTTTGACTTTCGCGGCGCCGGTCTTGACGGCATCTGCCAAGTAGCCTAGTATTAGTTCTAATGATTTAATGGCATCGTCGTTGGCCGGAATGACATAGTCGATTCCCTCTGGGTCGGCGTTGCTGTCGACGATGGCCACGACCGGTATGCCAAGTTTTTTGGCTTCTGACACAGCGATACCATCAGTCAAAACGTCGACTACGATGACAGCACCAGGCCGGCCTTTCATATCTTTGATACCACCGTATTTGATATTATCGGCGTCAATTTGTTCTTGGAACCGCTGCACTTCAAGCTTGTTGTAGCGATTAGCCAGCTCCCCTGTCGCCATGCGCTTTTCCAGCTGCTTTAGCTTCTTAATCTGCGTGCCAATCGTCGTATGATTGGTCAGCATGCCGCCCAGCCAGCGCTCGACCACATATGGTTGGCCGAGCTCATCAGCGACTTTGCGCACCAGCTCTTTGGCCTGCTTCTTGGTCCCGACGAATAAAACCTGCCGGCCAGCTTCCGCCACCCCAGTCAAAAACTCTTGCGCCGCCTCGATGCCCGCAGCAGTCTGTTCCAAATCCAAAACATGCGAATCCTGACGCTTGCTATGGATATATTTTGCCATCTTCGGATTCCAGCGGCTGACTTTGTGGCCAAAATGCGCGCCCGAACCAAACAAGGCTTTGATATCTACTCCTGACATTACACTCCTTTTTCTTCGTTCGCCGCCCCGTTTTGACAGGAGTTTTCGCTGGCGAACTGTATCGTTAATTAATATTATGTTTGAATTTTATCAAAAAACCCTTGCAAAGTCAAACTTTATCTGCTAAAATATACTCATAAGCATTATAAAAAATAAGGAGAACAGAGGTGGGATTATTTAGCAAAAAACCAGCTGCGCCGGCCGAACCGTTTAATCCATTTGGTAGTGGAACAAATTTTACGACAACTGCGACGGCACAACCGGCAGCGGTAGCGCCCGTTGCCCCTGCGGCTGAACCTGAGACGCCAGCGCCTGTAGCGACCGATGCCCCAGCGGTTCCTGTCACGCCAGACATAGCAGCACCGATGCCTGACATCGCCCCAGCGGCCGCTCCGGCGATAGAGCCGACCCCAATATTGGATACACCGGATACTCCAATAGTTGAAACTCCTGCCGAACCCGCAAGTGAACCGCCAGCACCTCTTGAAACTGAAGCTAGTCCTGCACCCACCGAATCCCCTGCTGTTGAAAACTCTATCGCCGAGGTCGAAACACCGCTGGCACCAGCGCCCGAATTAGATTTTACTGAACAATTAAGCGTCATACCACCAGAGCCAAACGCCAATGGCGACAATGTGACAGAAATCACTCCCGACACGACCGCGACCGAATCTGCGGCGCCAGCTCTAGAAACACCGACCGAAACTCCCGTCGCCGAATCTGCACCAGAAACAATTGAGCCGACTGCCAATGAGCCAGCTCCCGAGGCTACCAACCCCGAAGTGATGAACAACGAGCCAACGACACCAGCTGCGCTAGACGGTATTACCGCTCCGGTCGCACCCGATGAAGAGCCAGCGCTCGTCCCCGACGACGAACAACACCCAGCGGCAGCGGCCATCGACAGTATGATTGCTAATGGTAATTCGTCCGTCGCCATAGTTGACGACAAAAAACTATTCAGCAAAAACAACCTCGTCCCATTAATCATCATCGCAGTAGTGATCATAGGCTTGATAGGCGCTAGCCTCTTGCTCTACATCAAATGGCAAGGTGAAAAAACTGATGCACTGAACAAAGCTGAAGAAATCTACAGCATGAACCTATTAATCGAAAATATGGAAAAAGAGTCCACTGACACCACCGACCTCGAGAAAGAAAATTCCGACCTCAAAACAGAAGCCCAACAGCTGAACGACGACCTCGCGAAGTACAAAAAAGACCTCGAGACCATGAAAGAGCAAAACAATAAATTAACCACCGAAAACGAAAAGCTCCAAGCCGAGAGCAATAAAACCGCCGACCCTGCCGCAAAGCCTCAATAGACACTTCAATATACCATGATTGTCATTCGTCAATCACTCTCTCACTGTCGTTCGCCGGCTCGACCGGCGAATTCACGAAGCCGCTAAAGATTCGCCGATTGGAGTCGGCGAATGATAGTATATGAGGCTAACTAACTAAACAACGAACCGCATATCCGTCGAGCCGAGTGTTGCTGCCCGCGCCCGGGCTGACGTAGCTACTGTGAAAGTGTGTGTAGTAAGCGTAGGCCGACAAATCGACCGACGAAGACCAATAGTCGCCGGCCGAACCCTGACCGTAGAGGCCTGAGTAGTAGCTGCCACTAAAAGCGCCCTGCCAAGCGCCCGCCGACAGCCACAGGGTTGCTAGTTGAGCCGGAGTGCCAGATTGATAGGCTCCTGTACCATCATATTTAGTATCAAGGTAGCCAAAGTCTCCACCAGCGTTTTGTCCACTGGGTAGTTTCCAGCCACTTGGACAAATGGACTGTTGAGCGATGTAGCCAGAACCTTTACCATTACTGTAATCGGCTTGGGCGGCTGAACCAGCCGTGGCCGTATAGTAGTTATATAGATAGCCACAGCCGGTTTTGGAGTTAGTATTGTAGGATATGCCGCCATTATCAGCATCTCCCGTGTTACTTATGCAGTTGGTGCTGTTGGACATACTTGAGTCGTTGGGGTTTACTTGGCGCCAGGCGTCATAGTTAGAAGAAGCTGAGGAACCGGTGCCACTACGGGTGAGATAGCCAGTCTTTACAAAGTTAGTAATATCATCATAGGTGCCTGAGGTGAAACTACCCCATGCGAAGTCTATGGTTTTGGGTTCGGATGCAGGGACGTTGGTGGTGTCAGAGGTGAGGGCCATGCCTGGTTTTAGGGCTAGTTTGAGGTCATCTATCATCCAACACTTGTTGTCTTTAAGCTTTCGTACTAAGTATAATTGATCATTCCTAGTATCTATCATAGTCATAGTACTAGCTGGGTCTGGGTCTGCTGCGTCATATACTGGTCTGGCTTGGCAGTCAGCTGAGGTGAAGGTTTGCATGGGTATGGGTAAGTTATCCTGCAATACATAAGCAATGGTGATGTTATAGTCTCCATTGGCTAGGTTATTATCTGCACATACTTCATATTGCGTGGTCTTTAGTTCGTTTGTGGTAGTGTTGGCTGTGTCTATAATGGTTAGTGGGTTATTTGAGTCTGTTGGTAGGTTATTAGAGTTTTGGGTGATTGTTATATTGTTACCTGCTGTATTGGTTCTTAGGTATACTTTCATGTTATAGCCTAGGGTATTCTTTGTGGTGGTTATGGTGTCTAGGGAAAAAGGAGTGCAAGAGTTGGGAGTGAGGGTGAGGGTTTGTTCTTGGTTTATGGTGAGGGTTATAGAATCGGCAGCGTTAGTGGTTTTATGGATTAGGCTAGTGAGTAGGGCTAGCAGTAGGAGGAGACATATAAGACCCCCCCCCAGGGGAGTTTGGTTTGGGATGGTTTTTTGATCATAGTGTTAGTTTAGCATAGAGGTTTTAATTTTACAAGGGTTTTTGTGGATTCGGTTCACTAAGCTAAAAAACTTTACAACTCAACCATTTTTTGTTATACTGTCTCTCATGAAGAAAGATTTACACCCCGAATATCACTATGTCGTGTTTCAAGACGAAGCTGCTGGCTTTGTGTTTTTGACTAAGTCCACAGCGACTTCAACAGAGACTATCAAATGGGAAGATGGCCAAGAATATCCACTGATCAAAGTGCATATTTCCAGTGCCAGCCACCCGTTTTTCACCGGCGAAGAAAAAATCATCGACACCGAAGGCCGCGTCGACCGCTTCGCCGCCCGCATGAAAGCCGCCGCCGATGCTAAAGCCAAAAAGGCTGCCAAGCTAGCCGAGAAAAAGGTCGCGAAAAAGCCAGCCGCCAAGCCCGACGAAGAAAAAGTCGCTGAATAAAAAATTAGCAGATTTTTAAAAGCACCTCTCAATAGGTGCTTTTACTTTATTATACTTACAAAAGCCGTCTTGTAAAAATTATTTATTCAAGGCTCGGTATTTTTCGGTCATAGTGAGCAGTCCAGCCACGGCGGCTAGGCCGAAACCGACGGCGAAGGCCGTTATATCGCCGATGGTCAGGGCTACTATGAAGACTGTTAGCCAGGCTAGGAATTTGAACCAGCTGTCGAAATAGGCTACTACCGAGACGTAGGCCAGCCGAGTTTCGTCGTTATCGTCGGCTTCGTCGTAAAAGCCTTTGGAAATCGGGATGTGATTGGCGGCGCTGGCGGTTTCGTGGGCAATGTTGAGAAATAGCGCGCCCAGATATTGGCTGATAAAACCGCGGATGATGTAGAAAATCGACATCAGTATCGCGCCGCCGCGCAGCAAAACCCGGCCGAATTTTTTGTCAACCAGGTGGCCGATTAGAATGGCCGCTATAATGGCCGCCACCACTGATAACGATTGCAGAACTCCGACACCCATATACAAAGTGGTCGGCGTCAGGATGGTGATGGCCACAAAAATCGGCCACAGCGGGCTGGCCATCGTCATTTCCACGCCGGAGCAGGCGTAGGCCAAGATGTTGCGGCGATATTTTCGAAAATCCAACTTACGCAGATTCAGCCGCCGACGCGTGGCTACCAATTCGCGCGACCGCAGCAGTGGTAGACCGGCCATAATCATTAAAATCAAACCGATTAGGAAAATATATTTGCTACCAAAAATCACCGCCACCACGCCGCCAATTAGCGGCCCGACCACTGTGCCGATTTTTTCCACCGCGTGCAGATAAGCAATCTGCTTGCCTTCGCTATGAATATTGTGAATTTTGGAAAATTCGCCGTGCAGCGGCACCGCCACAAAACTGTGCGTCATACCGCCTACCATACCGAGCAGCCACAGCGGCCAAGCCACCATATCGGCCGAGAAAAACATCGTCTGATAAATCGCCGTAATCAAGAAACCAATCACCATGGTCTTTTTCGGGCCAATCCGCGCCATGATTTTGCCAACCAAAAAATCCAAACCAAACAGTCGCAGCACAAAATACCACACCATCATAAAACAAACATCGGTAAAAGAATGCGTAGTCTGCCAGATATAAATCGGCCCAAACAAGCCAGTCATGGCGATTGACAGATTATGAATCATATTGGCGATGTAAATCCGCGCCATATCGTTCATTTTGATATGTTGCCAAAAATGCCGATGGGTATGACGTATGTGTTTCATTGCTATGCTCATGGTATCTATTGTAGCATAGATAAAAAGATTGGTGCCACTTCGTACCTTTCGTCAATTTTGGCAATTTTCATCTGTTGTGATAGAATGTTATTTATGACTGAAGCATCTGAAATCGACAAATTGCAATCCGAGCGTGAGGCTTTGACGGACTTTTTGGCTCGTCCTGATGCTTATGCCGATACGGAATTTGCGGGAAAGCAGCGCCGCTTGAGCGAAGTAAGCGAGCTTTTGGATTTGATGTCGAAAAAAACCAGTTTGGAGAAAGATTTGGCGGACGCGCGGGGTGATGCTGCCCTGTCAAGTCTAATTCCTGATTTGGAAAATGAATTATCTGAGACTGAGCAAACATTGACCGACAAATTGATTCCCAAAGACCCTAACGATGACAAAAACGCCATCGTGGAAATCAGGGCTGGCGCTGGCGGCGACGAAGCGTCGCTGTTCGCTGGCGAACTGCTCAAGATGTATTTGAAATATGCCGAAAATCACGGGCTAAAAACGGAGATTTTGGGGCAAAATATCAACGACGCTGGCGGATACAAGGAAGTGTCGTTTATGGTCAGGGGCGACCAGCCGTACGGCCAGTTGAAATTCGAATCAGGCGTGCACCGCGTGCAACGCGTGCCGGTGACAGAATCGCAAGGCCGTGTCCACACTTCGACCGTCACCGTCGCCGTCATGCCTGAGGCCGAAGAAACCGACATCGAAATCAATCCCTCTGAATTGCGGGTCGATATTTACCGCTCATCCGGACATGGCGGACAGTCCGTCAATACCACCGATTCGGCCGTGCGCATCACTCACTTGCCGACCGGAATTGTCGTGACCAACCAAGACGAAAAATCGCAAATCAAAAACCGCGACAAAGCAATGTCTGTGTTGCGTAGTCGTTTATTACAGATGAAAATCGACGCGGAAAATGCCAAACTGGCCGCTGAAAAGCGCGCGCTCATCGGCACCGGCGACCGCTCGGAAAAAATTCGGACTTATAACTTCCCGCAAGACCGCATTACCGACCATCGCATCGGCTATTCCCGCTCTAATATCCCAAGCGCCATGAACGGCGACATCGATGATATCGAAGAGCAATTGCACCTCAAAGAGCGCGCATTAAATCTGGAAACTCCAGATGAAAATTAAAGATTGGCTCGACCAAACCACCGATACGTTGAGAGATGCTGGTATTGAGTCGGCACGGTTGGACGCTGAATTATTGCTCTGTGATAATTCGCTTTTGCCGTCAGTTTATAATGATGATATTCCCGAAAGTCGCGAAGAAATCATCACTAAGTTAGACGATGAATTATCAGAAAGCACTATCGATAGCCTATCCCGATATGTCAGCCGTCGCGCTATGCACGAGCCACTAGCTTATGTTAACCGCCACAAAGAATTTTATGGCCGCAGTTTTCATGTTGATTACGACGTATTAATTCCTCGTCCAGAAACTGAAACTCTGATTGAAATTGCGAAAAATCTGGCGCCCAAAAAACTGCTCGACGTCGGCACTGGTTCGGGCTGCATCGCTGTCACACTTGATTGCGAACTGCCAGAGGCAGAAGTGACAGCTTGCGACACTTCACGCAAAGCTCTAATTATCGCCCTGAAAAACTCTTTTATAATCGAGGGATTCAACTACGGCAGACCAAACAGCTCCCTTGAAGACTTTAGCCATGCTCTATCATTGCAGAGAAACCATAAAAAACCAGCGAATTTTTGTGGCATCAATTTTGTACAATCAGATTTGTTAGACAATATTGACGGCGGTTTTGATTTAATCGTAGCAAACTTGCCCTATATCGACGCCAAAGACCCCGATTGGAAAATGTCTGAAGAGCTAAAATTTGAACCGCGCAGGGCACTTTTTGCCGGAACGCACGGCACGGCGCTGATGCGCAAATTAATTCGCCAAGCGCCGAAAAACTTGGAGCGAAACGGCCATCTGCTGTTCGAAATGGACACCCGCCAGCTCGACATGGTGTCAAAATACGCTAGTCAGCACGATTTCAAAGAAATCGAGCGCCAGCCTTTTGCGTTACTCTTACAGAGAGTTTGACGTTTTTATATTAAATAATAAGCTCTTCGCTTGTCCGACTTGTCTGGGTCTACTTCCGTTCTATCCAATTTTCCGCCATTTTTTTCAATTATACGACGGCTGGCCGTATTATCTTCATAAGCCCAAATCAAAATCGGCTCGTTATTTCGCTTCTTTAGCTCTGCAATTAGCAGTTTCAACGCTTCAGTACCAATACCGCAACCACGATTTTTTGGTGCAATACCTCCCAGCCCGATGCGGCCATCGCAATCATTTTTAATTTCTTTTGGAAAAATCAGAAATTTACCCATACCCACAATTTCATCTTTTTGTTCAACCCAATAAATAAACGGTTTGGGGAAGCCTTTTTTCGGGTAGCCAGTCTGCATCACTCTACTAAATAAATATCCTTTAAAGGCTTCTTTCGTAACGATATCTTTTCTGTGGGCACTAAAAAATCCATTTTCATTCTCTGGGATACTCAGCAAGTATCGCCGCTCCTTTTCCCCATCATTGATACTAAGTTTTCTGATGGTGATTTTGCTCATAGTTTAAGCTCCTTCCTTAAATAATTTTCGGCTTCTTCAAGCGGCAGCCACTTTATCTGGTCGTGACCGTGATGGCGGAACCAAGTGCGCTGTTTTTTGGCCAGTTGCCAGTCGACGATTTTCGCCCGCTCCAAAAGCTCGGCGCGGGAAATCTCGCCACGCAGGTATTTTTGCATCTCGCCATATGAATTTCGCTTCAGCTGCGGAGTGTCGGCGTCGTATTTTTTGACCAATTTTTTGACTTCCGCTTCGAGTCCAGCGTCGAGCATTTGCTGGAAGCGACTCGCAATTCTCTCTTGCAAAACCTCTTTTTCGACTTCAAGCCCGACGGCGATACAATTCGGAATTAAATCGTCGCGCCGATTTTCCTCATCGAAATCATAATTAAATAAAACCGCATACAAATACAGTCCTGATCCGCCGACCAAAAACGGTACCCGCCCACGCCCGCGAATTTCGTCAATGAGGCGTAAAGCCGCTTTTTTAAATTGATAAACTGTATATTTTTCACCCAGTTCAACCAAATCCAACATGTGATGCGGCACTAATCTCTGCTCTTCCTTAGTCGGCTTGGCCGTGCCAATATCCATGCCTTTATAAATCGTCCGCGAATCTGCGCAAATGATTTCGCCGTCGAACTCGCGCGCTAATTTCAAGGCCAACGCCGTTTTACCAGAAGCCGTCGGCCCCATGATAGCTACGAGCGGTCGGTCGGCCCGTTTCATTTTTCGAAACTTTCCCGCACGGCTTGCCAGCCGACAGCATGTCGACGCTTGTTTTTCGACAATCCATTCCACCAACGTGGCGCGAACCATATCGCGTCGACGCCGCGATTTTTGCTGGAGCGATAGTGAGTAATATTGTTATCGATGATTTTAGCCGCACCAATTTCGGCCGCCAATTCGCCTTTGTCTTTGACGTCAAAAAACATTTCGGAAAAAATATCCGGAAACTTTTGCTCCAACCAAAACTCCGTATCCGACCGGAGATATAGTTTGCGGCTGGTAGCAATTTTGAAATCATAGTCGTCTTTGAGGTCTTCCAACACCGCGAGAGAATCTTCCTGCACCGGCAGATTTCTATAAAAACCAGCGTCCTGCAAGCTTGCCTCAAACATATAACGCGGACCTCTGCGCCAATTTGACGGATGACTGGCTGCGCGAAACAGCTTCACGGCGTGTGCCGCGATGTCGCGCAGATAAGCTGGCGTAGTTTTCGCTAGAGTGTCATCGATATCTACTAAGACGATGTCTTTTTTACCTTGCTCTAGTTTTCGATTCATCAATTATCTTCTCGAGCAATTTGCTAAGTGTTAATTCTTCCGGCCCGCCCAAATCGGCCCGCACCCGCAGCGGTAATTTTTGGCCCATCACCTCTTTTTCACCCAAAACAACCGCGTACGGCACTTTCATATTTTCGCAATTGCGGATTTTTTTGCCGACGCTTTCGTTGCTTTCGTCCAGTTCGACGCGGATGCCGGCGGCTTTGATTTGACTATAAATATCGCGGGCAAACTTGGTCAAGTTTTTATCATCATTTTTCACCAAAATCAGTCGCAACTGTTCCGGCGCACACCAAACTGGGAACTTGCCAGCCGTATGCTCGATGAAAATGCTCAGGAAACGCTCGATAGAGCCCAAAGTGGCATAGTGAATCATGACCGGACAAACCGCCGCGCCGCTGTCATCAATATATTCGAGGCCAAAGCGTTCCGGCTGGACAAAGTCCAACTGCACAGTGGAAACTTGGAACTCGCGCCCCAGCGCGTCCAGCGCCATGAAGTCAATTTTCGGACCATAAAAAGCCGCTTCGCCCTCCGCCTCGAAATAATCCAGCCCGTTACTATCGGCAACTTTGCGAATTTGCTTTTGGGATTTTTCCCACAATTTAGCGTCGCCGAGATACTGGTCGGAGTCGTCGCGATAAGACAGTCGCGCCCGCAGCTTCATACCGATATTTTCGTACAATTCTTGTGTGATGGCGACAATTTGCTTAAATTCCTGTTCAATTTGGTCGTGTCGGCAAAAAACGTGCGAATCGTCTTGGGTCAACGACCGCACGCGGCTCAACCCGCCCAGCTCGCCGGTTTTTTCGTCGCGATAATCCGTCGTAACTTCCATATAGCGAATCGGCAGCTCGCGATAAGTGCGCGGTTTGGATGCGAAAATCTGCGTATGGTGCGGACAATTCATCGGCTTCATCATGAAGCTATCGTGGCTAACCTGTCCCTCCACCATAAACCCCTCACCGAACTTGGCGTAGTGGCCGGACTTTTTATAAAGGTCAATTTTGGTGATATGCGGCGTCCAAACCAGCTGAAAACCGGCTTTTTGACGCAATTCCACCGAATATTTCGCAAATTCGTCGCGCAAAACCGTACCGCGCGGCGTAAACATCGGCAAACCGGCCCCGACCAAATCGGAAAAAGTGAACAAATCCAGTTCCTTGCCCAGTCGACGATGGTCGCGCTTTTTCGCCTCTTCCATCCGCACCAAATATTCGTTCAACTCCTCTTTCGTCGTAAAAGCCGCCCCATAAATCCGCTGCATCATCGGATTTTTCTCATCACCGCGCCAATAAGCTCCCGAAATTCGAATTAACTTGAACGCGCCGACCGCGCCGGTATTCGCCACATGCGGCCCGCGACACAAATCGACGAAATCATCAATCGTATAAAACGAAACTTCATCGACGCCATTTTCGGCAATATCGTCACCCGCCACCGCCGTCGTGCCTCTATTTTTCAAATCATTCAGCAATTCCGTTTTGTAGCTCTGCCCTGCTTTTTTCGCCCATTTAACCGCATCGTCAATCGGCATCTCACTGCGCACAATTTCGATTTTTTGGCCAATAATCCGGCGCATTTCTTTATCAATTTTCTTCAAATCAGCATCCGTAATCTTGGTCTCGCCGAAATCGATGTCATAATAAAATCCATTCTCCACGCTCGGCCCGACGCCAAATTTCACATTTTCATACAGATGCGAAACCGCCGCCGCCATAATATGCGCCAAACTGTGACGCATCGCAAAAACTTTGTCCTCATTTTTCATAGTTTCCATTCTAGCACATTTTGTAGTACAATGATAGCATGAGTCGGTAGCTCAGTTGGCTAGAGCGCGTCCTTGACGTGGACGAGGTCCGGGGTTCGAGCCCCTGTCGACTCACCAGAAACATTATTAGCAGTCATAGTAAAAGGAGGGACAAATATGAAAACCAAACCACCTACCACCGCGCGCCGAGAGAGAGAGAGAGAGAGAGAGAGAGCAGGTTTTGCTTCTCGTTTTCATTTAGGTAAACGAGTTGGTAAGTTAATTAATCATAAAGCTTGGTTCATTATAACGGCACTACTGGTTGGTGCTTCTTTTATAGTCGGTATTAGTATTGGTAATAGCGCTAATAGCGCTAGTCCTAGTGGGACTAGTATGCCTATTAAGAAGGGTGGCACTGGTGCAACAAACGAACAAAATGCAATGCAAAACTTATTACCAGATTTTGCTAGTAATACTGGCAAGGTTTTGGGTTCGACTGGCACAGAAATTGGTTGAGTTGACCAAAACAACCCAGACATCCAAAGTTCAAATGATGTGGGTAAAGTCAAAGTCGACGACACCGACAAGACGATGACCACCAATGGTGAAATCGGCACAAACGGCTCAAGCAAGGTTTCGATAAATCGTCCTGATTTGTGGACGGCGAATGTTGAGTATGACTTTGGCAATGGTTTGTATGGGCAAAGATTTACAGGAACTATAACAGTTACAAAAACAAATTTGGCAGCAGTAAATCTTAATCTATCGGCATCGAAAATGATTAGTTCAGGCGGAGAATGGTTTGACGGCGTAAATTATCTATCCACTGATTATACAGACTTATCTTCAGGTATAGGCTGTGGATTTGTTAGAACGACAAGTGGTTATATTACCTTTTATTCCAGACTCAGGGATAACGACAGAGACAACGCTCCGTATGATATTTGGGTTATATATAAAAAATAAGTCTGTCGTTGATATTTTTGAGGGAAAGCAGTACGGTTATATCACACCTTATATAAATACAAGTTTAGAGCTATTTCACTCCCTCAACCGCCAATAAACAATCGTCTTAAATTCAAAAGCCCGCTCAAACTCGGTCGATAAATCGTCGGCAGCGGTTTGGATGGCAGCGACGGTGTATTTTTGATTCGGCGACAATTCTACAACGATAATTTTATCGCTAGGGCCGAAATCGTTGGTGACGATTGATTTTATATCGTTAAATTGGTCAAAACCGCTGGTGATTTCCTCAATGCGCCGTCTGATATCGGTGTCGAGCGAATTGCCGAGCAATAAGCCAACATTTTCCTTGGCCGAAATAAAACCGTTGTAAATTATCAAGCCGGACACCAACAGGCCTATGATGGCGTCCACCGGCAGAGTGGTAATTTGCGATATGCCCAACGTAATTAGGGTCAACAACGTGATTACGGCGTCGAATAGGCAGTCCAATATGGTGGCTTTGATGGTGGCCGAGCGGACGGTTTTGTTCAATTTGTAAGAGTAGAGCGCCAGACCAAGTTTAGCAAAAATTGCCAAAATCGGCACTAAAATGATGAAAAAGTTTTCAATAATTATCGGTTCGGGCGTGATTAGCCGCTCAATAGAGGTTTTGATTAACAAAACGCCAGCCAGCAAAATCACAACAGCAACGGCCAAACCGCTCAGATATTCCATACGGCCATAGCCGTTTGGGTGTTTTTTGTCTTTGGGTTTGGCGGAAAGCTGGAAACCGACGATGGTCAAAATCGCCGAAATCGTATCTGTCAAGTTGTTGATTGCGTCGGCCTGAATCGATACGCTGTTGCTCAAAATTCCGACGACGTATTTAAATCCAAACAATATCAAATTGCTAATCAGAATAACCACACCGCTTTTCCGGCCGAGCTTCTGCCGATTTTCTTTTGCTGTCATTGGGATTTATCTTTCTTTCTTGTTGTCATTTTTGTCGTCGTAAAAGTCGTTAAGGCCAAAATGACTGCCCCGAAAATGAAACCGTGAACGGCGGTCATCGTCGATATTGGTGTGCATTTTTTCCAAAATTATCGCCAGTTGCTCTTTTTCGTCCTCCGTTAGCGAACCGAACATACGTTTTTCAAATTTGTCGTGGAACTTCTTATGGCCCTTGGCTAGTCTTTCGCCATTTTTGGTCAGCGAAATGATATTGCTGCGTTTGTCGTCGGAACTGTTATCTCGTTTTATCAATCGGCGACGTTCTAGTTTTGACAAAGTTTCCGACAGCGACGGCGCTTTGATATCGGCAATCTCCATCAGTTCACTTTGGGTCAGCGCGCCCTTTTCTAACAGCGTAGTCAAAATTTTCTCTTGCCCGAAAAGATGGTTCGAGTGACGATTTATGTGATGCATGTGATGAAAAAACATATTGCGAAAATTATTCATGGTTTCCTTTCTGATTAAAATTAGTTAGGTAGCTAATTATTAGCTACCTAAATTATATTTCAAACAAATTAAAAAGTCAACGGTAGACTTTAATTCTCTTCTCCGTCTGGACTATTTAACACCGTTGTGCTATTATGTCAAGTATGGAGTTCCGAATTGAAACATATGAAGAAAATCTGTTGCGATTGACGAGAGAGTTGCAAAAAAATCAGCTGCGAGAGCTGTTGTTCAGCAGTATGATGCTTTTTGCGCGGCGCGGTTCGGTAATTTTTGGCTTTTTGTCGGCCGTGCTTGACGCGCATAATGAGCACAAGCCGGGCGACAGCTTTCAAGTGGTGCATGACGAAAATTATACCAAAGGCATGACCGTGTTGCCGGACGGCCATTATACTTTTCGGCATAGCATTTGGGACCCGAAACTGTGGCATCATAAAATTGAGCCGCGCAAAATTGAGCGGCTGACGACTTCGCGCTTCGCGCCGATTTTGATTGACCTGCCGCCGCGCTTTTTCAAAATCAAAGCAGCTTGCGGGCCATTGCGCAAATTATTGTCACTGCACCTTTTGCAGCCGTTCTCTGCTTCGCATATCAAAGCCGGCGTGACGCGGCGCAAAAACGGCAAAATCTCGTCTATTATCTCGACTGGCGAGCTGTCCAGCAGCTTGAGTCAAAACAATTTGACTCTGACCATCGACAACAATGAAAAATCATATCACTTCATAAAAAAAGTGCTCGATCCGCGCACCAAACTCGACGGTCGTGGCTGGGACTCAATTGACATCGCGCCGAAGATTTCCATCGTGACAGATTATGGCAATTATGGCCGACCGTTGCAGCCACCAAAAATTCACGAACTGGCCGAGAATGCCATCGACCCCGCAGGCAGCGTCAGCCCGACTAAAGTTTTGTTCATTTCACAATACGTGCCTATCGGCCGAATGCTGCGCAGCTTGAACAACGCCGTCAGACCGAAATGCGACGGCGGTCACGGCGCGCGCGTCACGGTGACATTGGAGCCGAAAAAGGATTATCGCCGAGCAGAAATCGGCTTCCGCATGCTGTTTTGGCAGTTTAAGCGCCATGTGCATCATGATATAAAGACACCTGAACTGTCGAAGCCGTCTCATATCAAGTGCCTGATTATAAAATACAGCAACGGCACTATGTCGATGATGTTTGGCTCGGACAATTTCGACTCGACGGCCGATCATTTCTACCGTAACACCGAACTTTCACTGTTCATCGACCACGTACGGCCAAAAGATGACGGCTGGAAAATTATAAATGAAACATTGAACAAATTAGTCGCCATCAAAGAAATCACTCCAGCCGAGCGGGCTGAGTTTGAATAAAATTATAGTTTGAATAACGTTTCCAGCTCGGATTGGTCTCTCACCGGCCCGACCGTCGCCAAATTCATACTTTCATTGACGAAGATTTCTTGAGCGACTTCTCGCACTTCTTCGGCGGTCACCTCTCGAATTTCTCTCGCATAGTCTTCGGGGCTTTTAATCACCTCGTCATGGAAAAGCTCTTGCAGTCCGTAGAATTCGCCCAAAACATTAGACGGTTCCAACCTCATGAATAAATTCCCGATGCCGTAATCTTTGGCTTTTCGCAATTCTTCTTCGGCAACTAATTCAGTTTTCAACTTGCGCACTTCGGATAAAAGGCCATCGATTGCTTCATCCAACCTGTCACTTGACACTCCGGCCGTCAAAACTATGCTGCCGTAATTGCGAGACGGCACAACTATCGACTTGGTGTAATAACAGATACCCAATTCTTCGCGCATTTTTTGAAACAAACGCGAGCTCATGCCGCCGCCCAAAACAGCCGACAACACCCTCAGCGCTGGAACTTTTTCATCATAGCGATTATAGGCGCGAAAACCAATCGCCAAATGAGTCTGGTCGGTGTCTTTTTCGAATGGTTTCACCTCGGGCTTGGTTTGATTTTCTACCACTTCCGGCAATGTTGCGGGCTCGCCTTTTGGCATCGCCTCGAACAATTTCTCTACCTGTTCTATAACTTTTTGTTCATTTATGCGCCCACAAACCACGACTGTCGTAGCGCCGGCCGTGTAATGCTTCCGTTTATAATCGATGAAATCTTGCCGCGTCATCTTGCGGATATTTTCGCGAGTTCCGGCGATATTCCGTCCGGCCGCCTGCCCCGAATAGAGTAATTCTTCGAGCACATCGAGGACTTTGTCACTCGGGCTATCTTCATACATGTTGATTTCTTCGATGATGACGCCTTTTTCGCGTTCCATTTCTGCTTCCGGAAAAGTGGAATTGAGGAAAATATCCGAAACAATGTCTATCAGCTTCTCTGTTTTCGAATAGTGCGCCTTTGCAAAATAGCCGGTGTCTTCATTGTCGGTAAAGGCGTTCGACAATGAACCCATAGCATCTAATTCGTAATTGATAGTGGCTGACGACGGACGATTTGTTGTGCCTTTGAAACACATGTGCTCCAAAAAATGCGAGATGCCATTGTTCGCTTTTTGCTCGTAATTCGAGCCGGCTTCCACCAAGACCATCACTGTCGTAGTGTTGCTGTCGGCCATAGGCACGGTGACTATGCGCAGGCCGTTTTCTAATACTGTTTTCGTATAATTATCTTTCATGTTATCCATTTTACCACAAAAATCCCCTTTCTCAAGGGGATTTTTGCTCGCAAGTGTGAAAATTATTTGATAATCTTCGTCACGACGCCTGCACCGACGGTGCGGCCGCCCTCGCGGATAGCCAAGCTTTGACCAGCATCCATCGCGATTGGCGCGCCCAGTTTGACTTTGAAAGTCACGGTGTCGCCCGGCATGACCATTTCTTTGTCAGCCGGCAATTCGACTTCGCCAGTCACGTCTGTGGTGCGGAAATAGAACTGCGGTTTATAGCCTTTAGTAAACGGCGTATGTCGTCCGCCCTCTTCTTTGGAAAGGACGTAAACTTCGGCCTCGAACTCCGTATGAGGCGTGATAGAACCCGGCTTGGCGATGACTTGACCGCGCTCAATGTCAGTTCGCTCGATACCGCGCAGCAAGATGCCAGCGTTGTCGCCAGCTTTGCCCTCATCGAGAGCTTTTTTGAAAGCCTCGACGCCGGTCACGACCGATTTTTGCGTCGGGCGAATGCCGACGATTTCGATTTCATCGTTCAAATGGACGATGCCAGTTTCGATACGGCCAGTCGCCACAGTTCCACGACCTTTGATTGAAAATACGTCTTCAATCGGCATCAGGAATGGTTTTTCGATATCGCGTTTCGGCTCTGGAATATATTCGTCCATCTTTTCCAACAACTCGACGATAGCTTTGACGTATTCTTCGTCGCCCTCGAGAGCTTTGACAGCAGAACCTTTGACGATTGGAGCGTCTTTGTCGAAGCCGTTTTTGCCCAGCAATTCGCGGATGTCGTCTTCGATTAATTCGACCAATTCCGCATCGGCGATGTCCATTTTGTTCAAAAAGACCAAAATTGACGGCACACCGACTTGTTTAGCCAGCAGCACGTGCTCGCGGGTCTGCGGCATCGGGCCGTCAGTGGCCGCAATGACCAAAATCGCACCATCGATTTGCGCCGCGCCGGTAATCATATTCTTGATATAATCGGCGTGACCCGGCATGTCAACATGCGCGTAGTGTCGATTCGGGGTTTCATATTCTTGATGAGAAGTCGCGATAGTGATACCACGATTCTTTTCTTCTGGAGCGTTGTCGATTTCATCAACACTCACAAATTTATTGACCTCACTGGGCCATTTATCAGCGGTAACTTTTTTGATAGCCGCCGTCAAAGTCGTCTTACCATGATCAACGTGACCCATAGTACCGACGTTAACGTGCGGTTTACCGCCATAACTTGCATCTGCCATAAATTTCTCCTTATGGTTGATTAATTTATATTATTTTCTCCTCTGGTCCGCCAACCGAAATCAGCAGTGTCCAGAAAAATCCAACGTCGCGCGGGCTTCTCGGGCCCTCCCTATTAACACACAAGGCACCAGCAAAAAGCGCACGGACGCCGACGTTGGTGATAATTGTAGCTGATTTTTTCAATTTAGTCAAGTGGGTTGGGCGGATATTTTGTATTTTCATGGCATTCGCTTGACAAACCATGTTCGCTCTGCTATACTACGTAGCAGATACAGCAACCGCCGTATCATAAGAAAGCTCGGCCCGTTGCTAAGACGCAACACTGCGGGGTTTTTCTTTTATCTATCTTTAGGAAATGATGACATCAAACGTTTATTGCCAGTGTTTTGGTTTTTTGATATTTGAACTATAAATTTTTGTCCATTGCCTGCTATGCCGTAAAGTCGATATAGAACTTCGCCTGATTTCAATACTTTTTCGGTCGGCTTTTCAGTGGTGTTTTCAATTAAATCTATCGCGCAAGGGAAAAATTTTAGGCGGCGCAATCTATCGGCGCGCTTTTTCTGATTTTGGTGCGAAATATATTCACCGATAAATATCTTGCTATTCTCAAAAGCTTTACAACGGACAGATGGCCGGCGCTTAGTGCGCTGCTCTATGTCGTGAAATTCGCGTAGCATTTTTTTAGAGACTTCCTTTAAATTGCTGCCCGAAATCGGCCGTGTTTTTATTTTGAAGTAATTCATGTGTAGATTATAGCATACGTTTTGTGAGGGGCGATATACGTATAAGACTCAACCTTATGTATTTGCTTGACAGACCATGCCCGTTCCGTTACACTGTAAACACAAATTCTTTCGGGATGCTTCCCTCGCTCGTCGGGGGAATAACTATTTCAAAGTATTTTCAGCAGTATTATTAGTTTACAAATTTTGATACATAAAGCTATACAAGGTTCAACTTTATATATCACTTAGCTAAACAACGAATCACATACCCAAGTAATCGAGAGTTTTCGCCCGTGCCAGGAAAAACTCTGTCGCTTACAAACCATCCGTCGTAAGCATCTGTCGCCGATACTATCGACGAGGACCAGTAGTAACCCCAGTTATTCTGACCACGAATACCACCTAAGAAGTCACCACTAAGAGCGCCTTGCCAAGCACCATCTCTCATCCACAAGGCTTGGGCATCGGGCTCGTCAAAATAATGGCTAGCGCCTGTGCCGCTCGGTTGATAAGCTAAATCTAAATTAGAAAAGTCACCACCAACTTTTCCAGTTGGTAGTTTCCAGCCTGCTGGACAGATGGAGCCATCGGCATCGCCGCTGGTCTTGGTGTGGTCGGCCGTACCTGCGGCTGCTGTATAAAAATTATATAGATAACCGCAACCGGTTTTGGAGTTAGAGTTGTAGGTATTACCATTATTGGTCTGGCAGTTGGTGGTATTAGACATATTTGGGTCGTTAGGATTTGCTTGGCGCCAAGCGTTGGAGCTGGCGCCATCTGAACTACCGCCACTGCCGTTTACAGTTAGATAACCCGAAGTAGTGAATCTATTTGTTAGATTTGCAGCCGCTAGAGTAACTGTCGTATCTTCCGTTACGTCAGTATTGTCTGGCTCTAGAATTCCAGTGTCTTTAGTCGGGTCTGAGTCGGGTTTACCCAGCTCCAACTTCAAATTATCAATCATCCAACACTTGTTGTCCTTTAGCTTTCGCACTAAGTATTCTTGGCCGTTTCTATTGTCTATCATTACTATGGTGCTGCCTTCGTTTGGGTAAGTTGGTAATGCACTACATGACTCATCTATGTTGGTTGTTTTGTCTTGGAAGTTGGCTCCGTTGATTACTTTGGCGTAGTTTTCGTGCAATACGTATGCAATGGTGGCGCTATATGCTCCATCAGCCATATTACTACCTGCACAAGCTTGATAGGTGGTTGTTTGCTTGTCTTTGGTGGCTGTGGTTGTGGTGGTTATTATTTCAGTAGGGTTGTTTGGATTGGTGGGTAGGTCTTCTGTAGTATCTTGTTGTTGTTTCTTGATGGTTATACCTTTGCTATGAGTTTTGGTATAGGCTTTGATGGTATAGCCTGAGGAGTTATTAGTAGTTGTTATAGTATCTAGTGTAAAGGTAGTGCATTGACCTTTGGTTATGGTGATTGTTTGGCCGTTGTTGGTGGGGCCGCCGTTGATTGTGAGGACGATATTGTCTTCAGCGTGAGTTAGAGAATAGTTTATGAAAATTAAAGAAAGGAAGACTAGAACGGCTCCGGAGAGGATTAATGGTCTAGGATGAGATTTGATAAAATCAGTGAGTTTTTTACTAGATTGCTTCGCTATGCTCGCAATGACGTTGGTTTTGGCTTTTTTAGTCATATTGCCTACTTTCTTTATAAAGTTATTATTCCGGTGTCAAAAAAGGACACCGCGAGGTGTTCCATGACCATATACACAATAGACGTCGATGTCTTTTGCTTACGCGATGTCCGTTTTAACATCGACACAAACAAATTTTTGAAATGTCATGGAACAATTTTATTATACCATGACCAAGTAAGTTAACAAAATAAATTACTTATGGCTTACTTTTCGACAGCTCTTTAATCTCATATTCGCCGGATTTGGCCTCTGTTTCGCCGAAAATAATCATTTTGCCAATGCCCTTTTTCTCGGCGGTCTTAAATTTCTTATCCAATTTGACATCGCGCGAATCGAGCTCGATGGGTCGGCCCTCGCCACGCAACTTCTCGGCCAGTTCAAAGGCTGCTTTGAAACAGTTTTGGTCGACCAGCGCGATATAAATGTCCGTTTCGTTTTTAAATTTCGGCAATAATTTGTGATTTTGCAAAAACAGTTCGGTCGTGGTGTAGCCGACGGCAAATCCCACTGCGCCGATTGGCTCCACGCCGAACAATCCGACCAATCCGTCGTAGCGGCCACCACCGAACATTGAGCGATTGTTGTTTTTGTCGAGGTCGAAAACTTCGAACACCACGCCGGTATAATAGTCCAGCCCGCGCATCAATGTGATGTCGAAAATCGCCGTTTCTACCCCTAATTCTTCCAATAATACGAACAAATCAAGTACTCGTTTGAACTCGGCGCTGTCCTGCACTTTTTGCGGTATCATGTCCAGCGTTTTGGCGTCGACCAAAGACCGAACGCGCGGCAAGATGCTGCCGGTCGCTTGCCCGAAAATAATTTCGGCTTGGCGGTTAAAATCGGCGTCTGAGATTTTATTTATTTTATCCAATAATTTCATCAGCGACCGCGTTTTCCCGTCATCCAATCCCAAATATTCTTTCATGATGAAATCAATCAAGTGTCGGTCATTAATTCGTATTTCGAACATCGATTTGTCGGCACCAAATTTGCGCAAACTTTTGTCAGCCAAATAAACAATTTCTGCGTCAGCATAAATCGAATCGTCGCCAAACACATCGGCATTGACTTGCCAAAATTCCCTTTCGCGTCCGCGCTGAGCTCTCTCATACCGCATGAAATTAGCAATCGAATAGAGCCGCGCCGGATAAGCCAGTTCTTGCCGGCGAGCCGCAATCAACCGCGACACACTGGGCGTCATTTCCGGACGAATGGCGAGGCGTCGCCCGCCTCTATCTTCGAAACTATAAGTTTGTTCATTGACGATTTCTTCGCCCGACTTGGCCGCGAAAATATTCAACGGCTCGAGCAACGGCGTGGCATATTCGTCGAAGCCGAAACTCTCCAACATTTCCGACCATTTCGCGAAAATATATTTGCGCACTCGCAAATCTTCCGGATAGAAATCGCGCGTGCCCTTGTATGAATTTTTGTCTAACGTAATCATATATTAATTGTAGCACAAAATAATTGGTTTATGGTATAATGGAGTCATTATTAAATAATAAGGAGGGATATGTTTTTTGGAAAAACAAGTTCTAGCAGTCTGTATGACTACTCAGGTGGTTATGCTATATCTCCAAACGTCGCCGATGGTGTCGGGGTTTGGACAATTATCGCCATCGTTTTAGCGATTGTCGGCGGTATTTTAATTTATACGTTGTTTCTGACTAAGAGGAATGACGGCAAACTCAAAGGTTTTATGGCTTGGCTATATGATTTTCTGAAATTCAGGGTATTGACGATTGAAGTTATTTTGAAAGTTGTATACATTATTGGTGCTCTAGCCATCACGTTGTTAGCTTTCAATTATTTCGCCACTGGTGTTTGGTGGATGTTCTTCGTCCAAATCATCTTGGGCAATATTGTTTTGCGCGTTGTTTACGAATTAATTCTCATCACTATTTTGATGTGGCGCAATACTGAAGAAATCAAAAAGAGCTTGCAGCACAAAAAATAATTTTTTCAATTATTATTGAAACGAGACAAAGTCCGGCCGTTCATCGCGAGTCGGACTTTGCTATTTTGGCCGGTTTTAATAAACTTTGCAAATCAATTCGCCGCCGATGCGGGCGTTGATTGCTTCGCGGCTGGTCATGACGCCTTTGGACGTCGACACGATGTAGAGGCCGCGACCGGATTTGACTTTGGGAATTTCGCTGGCTCCCGCATAGACGCGGCGGCCGGGTTTGGAAACTCGGGAAATTTCACTGATTTTGACGCTTTCGCCCTCTTGGTTGATGGTGATTATCAAGGTCGCGCGGGGTTGGCCTTTTTCTACTTTGACATCAGCCAAATAACCAGCGGCTTTCAGCACGCGAGCGACGGTTTCTTTTTGTTTGCTGGCCGGCAAGCGAATTTCGCGAGTGCCGACAGCGATAGCGTTGCGGATTCTGGTCAGGAGATCTGCAACGGGGTCAGTTGATTGTAAACTCATTCTTTTCTCTCCTTTCCTTCTACCAACTTGACTTTGTTACTCCGGGAATTTCGCCTTTGGCGGCGTGCTCCCGAAAACTTATTCTGCTGAGGCCGAATTTGCGCATGTAAGCGCGCGGCCGGCCGGTTTCATTACAACGGTTTTTGCGTCGAGTCGGGCTGGAATTGCGTGGCAGTTTTTGCAGGCCCTCGTTGTCGCCAGCTGCTTTGAGCTCCGCGCGTTTGTCAGCATATTTTTCGTACATTCTTTGCCGTTTAAGGTCACGCGCAACGATTGATTTTTTCGCCATTACTTTGCTCCTTTCTCTTTTTCAAACGGCAAGCCGAATTTTTCTAACAATTTTTGACTACCGGCTTTTGAACCATTTTTGATAGCAATGGTGATTTGTAGGCCGTGCAAGACAGAAGTATCTTCAAACGTCAATTCTGGAAAAATCGATTGTTCAATCACGCCGAAACTATAGTTGCCCTGCCCGTCAAAAGCATTGCGTTTAACACCGTGAAAATCGCGCGTACGCGGCAGCGCCACGTGGATAAACCTATCCAAAAATTCGTACATTTTATCACCGCGCAAAGTCACGCTCAAACCGACTTTGTTCATGCCTTTGCGAATTTTGAAAGTCGCAATCGACTTCTTAGCCATCCGCTCAATCGGCGCCTGACCAGTAATTTTGGTGATGGTATTTCGGACGACGCCCCAATAAGCTTTGTCGTCCTTGTTCTTGCCGATACCGCTGGCCACGACGATTTTCTCGACCTGCGGCACTTCGTGAATATTCTTCAATTCCAATTCTTTTTGCAGTTCAGCGGCGTATTTATCTTTATAAAGTTGTTTCAATCGTGGAATTACTTTGTCAGCCATTACTTTATCTCCTTTCCAGTTTTCCTCACCACGCGGACCTTTTTGCCGTCGGTGGTTTTGAATCCGACTTTGGCCGGTTTGCCATCGACCAGCAATACGACATTTGAAATGTCGATGCCGACGTGAATGTCTTTTTTGCCACCGCGTGGATTCAATTGGCTCGGTCGAATGTGGCGAGTTTTCAAATTAACTTTTTCGATGTAAACTTTGCCGTCTTTCACTTTGACAACTTTGCCGTCTTTGCCTTTCTGCCCGCCAGCCATGACTTTGACGATGTCGCCTGCCTTAATTTTACTCATTATAATACCTCCGGCGCCAAAGACACAATTTTCGCATAACCTCTGTCGCGCAATTCTCGCGGAATCGGCCCGAAGACGCGCGTCGCGCGCGGCTCTTTTGCTTCGTCGATAATCACGGCCGCATTTTCGTCAAATTTAATGGTCGACCCATCTTTGCGTTGAATTTGGTCGCGCGTCCGCACGATGACCGCTCGGACAACCGACTTCTTTTTGACCTGTCCAGTGGTCGAAGCGTCTTTGACGGTCGCCACGATGACGTCGCCCACGCGAGCATAGCGCCGGCGCGTCCCGCCCAGCACCCGAATGCACAAAATCTCTTTTGCGCCGCTGTTATCGGCTACTTTCACTCTTGACTCTTGCTGTATCATGGCTATTCTTCCTCGCTTTCCGAAACGTCGTCTTTTTTGCTCTCGGCGGCCTCTTTCTTCGCCTCAGCCTTAGCCTTGCGTTCAGCCGCTTTAGCCTCGATTTCCTCTTCGACCTCAGTTTTTTTGACCGTCACAGTTTCGTGACTGCGCTCCAAAATCTGCGCCAATTCAAAGTGCACAGTTTTACTAATCGGCCGCGTCTCGACGATTTCCACCCGATCGCCGACTTTGGCCTCATTGTTCTCGTCGTGCGCCGCAAATTTGCGATTTTTACTATATTTTTTGCCATACAGCGGGTGCGTCTCGCGCGTCGTCTGCGTGACGACGATAGTTTTGTCCTGAACATCAGAGGTCACAACCCCGATGATTTTCTGAGCTGCCATTATTTTTCCTCCTTTTTCTTCTCATTCAGGATAGTTTTCGCCCGAGCAATCTCGCGCCGAGTCTTCGATATGACTCGCGGATTGGGCAAAGATTGATCGGCCAGCGACTTCTGGGCCGCCGTCAAATCTTTCTGCAAATCCGCAATCTGCGCCGTCAACTTCTCCGGCGTCATCTCGCGCAAATCTTTCACAGTTAGTGCTTTCGCCATAACTTCCTTCCTCTTATTATTACATTAAAAATCTTTGCCGAATCGCCAGTATTTCCTCTCGAAAACTTAGCAACTTCGCCAAATTTGATTGATATTCCCCATCATCATAGCACAGATTATTGAGAAAATCAAGCCCTAGAGCAAAATTCTCAACTTTCATCTATTTATTGTATTATACTATATTTTCTTCCATATGGGGACAGTCCCCAAGTCTTCTCCATTATAACCAGTAGCACAACAACACTACCTAACTAAACAACGAACCGCAATTCCATCATGCCAATAGCTATACGTATTTGGAGTAAACGAGGTTCGGCTGCTTTGCACTATGTATGGAGCATACGTATACCACCCAGAGTGTAAAGTCGAAGTCCAATAATGCCCCACCTCACCAATTCCTCCACCATTATTAGTCATATAGGTAGCAAGTACGCCTCTCCATGCGCCTGATGACAACCACAATATGGTAATATTTTTGGTGTTATACTGGCCATTACCACCAGTACCACCATAGGCCTGGTCAAGAACAGCAAACTCACCACCGCTAGCCCCTCCAGTTGGCAATCGCCAACCGGCCGGGCATATTGACGCATTAGCGTTTCCACTACTTCTACTCCCGGCGGTGCTAGCCGACGCGGCCCAAAAATTATATAAGTAACCGCAGCCTGTCCTGGACCCATCAGTTGCTATGTAAGCCTCGCCATATGGGTATTGACAATAATCTGTCCGTGAGGCAGAGATTGCGGGATCATATTGGCCCCAAACGTCCGAGTTATTGTCCACATAAGTGCCTCTACCATCACGTGTCATATATCCCGATGTAGTAAAATTATTTGTCCTATTGGGCAGTGGTGTACCACTTTCGGAGCCGTCTTGAGTAAAATAAACTGTCGTATCCTTAACTACATCGGTATATTCTGAAGTTAGAGTCATGCCATCGGTAAGCTCAAATTTTAGATTATCCAACATCCACGTTTTATTATCTTTTAGCTTACCGATGCAGTATTCTTGGTTATTTCTAATGTCTGTAGCTATGCCAGAATCGCCTATGTTCCAATCGGTTACGTCTATGTTCTGCAGAGTGCCCACATCACCCCTAAACTGTGAGCTTGGGATGCAAGTTCTTGGGTAAGCCTTTAATATATAAGCCACGGTGACATTGTGCTGTCCATTAGCTATTGCATTATTTGTGCATGCCTCATACTCCGTAGTTTTTAGCTCATTCGTTGCAGTTATAGTATCTATGTCTATGATGGTTAGTGGGTTGTTGGAATCTGCTGGTACCGTGTTAGAATTTTGGGTTATTGTTAGATTGCTTCCGGCCGTATTTGTTCGGAGATATACGCTTATGCCGTAACCCAGTGATTGAGTAGTACTGGTTATGGTGTCTAGGGAAAAGGGAGTGCAGGTGTTGGGAGAAAGAGTCAGGGTCTTTTCGTGGTTGATGGTTAAAGTAACACTGTCGGTAGCGTTAGTGGTTTTATGGATTAGGCTAGTGAGTAGGGCTAGCAGTAGGAGGAGACATATAATGCCCCCCCCCCCCCAGGGGAGTTTCTGAACAAATTTAGTCTTCAACCTAGTTCTCATACCAATCTAGTTCGTAATTATAGTCATCTTCGTCGAAACCGATTTCTGACTCGTCGTAATTCGGGTCGATGGTGTAGTCGTAGTCGTAATCGTAGTCATAAATGCTGTTATAATTCGCGCCGCTCAGTTGACCGCCGAGCAAGCCGCTGAGCTTTTCCAGTACTTCGCCGATTGGTTTGGCATTCGTCGGAATCACCACATCGACAGCTACGTCAATACCGGAATTAATATTGAGCACGCCGGAAAAGTCATCTTGCTTGGCGCTAAATCTGAATGCCGTCAATTGATGGCCGAATTTTTTCGCCCAAATTTCAATCTCAGGGATCACGTCGGCGTCAGTATCGTCGTTGTTGGCACCATAGCTATTGCTAAAGTAATTATCCAAACCATAACCACAATCAGACAACTCCGTGAAAATCGTCGTGTCTTTCATCGCGTCGGCGAATTCTTTGGCAATTTCGCGATCAAAGCTAACTTTGTAGCCGACCGAGCCGGATTCGTCGCCAACTTTATCACCGACCGTGACAAAGCGATGGGCTTTATAAACCTTAATCAGTTCGTCGCGCACCGTTTTATCGTTGCCATATCGATCGGCCAAGTCGCTACACTGCTCCGGCAATTGGATGCCCCCGGTAGAAGCCAAACTATTAATATCGTCGCTCGTAATCAGCAACCATTGGTCGTCAATTTCTGAAATGATTTGATCGAAATCTGCGCCGAGAGTCGCCATGTTGACACTGCCGAACGCTGAACTGACCATCTCACGCAAACCGTTTATTTTCAGATACATGTCGCCCGATTCAGCGACAATTACTTCACCTGTCAAGCCCAAATCGACATTGAGCGACGAAGTATCGGAGACGATGTTGACATCGACTTTGGCCTGCGAATTTGCGCCGTCACTGGCGCTATCAAATTTCATCGTCATCTTGAAATTGTCCGATTCAATAGTTAAATCGCCACCCAAACCGAGCGTCTGGGCAGAAATCACGCTGGCTATGGCATCAGTCACGATTCTGTCTTTGTTCTGATAAAAAGCAAAGTACCAGACTGCTGCCACGATCAAAACTAGCGCCACGACACCGGCAATAATCAAGCCAATCAATTTCTTGTTGCTTTTGGGCTTCGGTGCACTGTCTTTATTGATTGAAAAATCACCGCCCGACACCGTTCGTTGCGGCGTTACGGACGTTGGCGCGGCCGTGTCGGGCGGAGCCGGCACGGTTGGAGTTATACTTTCGGTTGGTTCGGACGTTACGTTCTCAGCCGGTTCCGTTGCTGAATCGTCTGTCGGAGCCGTGTCATCGACAGGCGTCACCGCATCATTAAAACCATCACCGGTAGCGTCCGGCTGATTGGTCGGTTGGTTGTTATTATCGTCGTCCATAAGACCCTCCCCAAATTAGTTATTGCCTCAATTATATCACAAAAATTAAAAATCCGAATGTTTTTTGCAAAGTTAATTGCGTAACATTCGGATTGGCCGATTTTATTGTCTATTTCTGCGCGCAATACGCGTCGACTTCATTATAGACCCTATCCAACAGAACCTCGCTGGGTTCTTTGTCGTAATCTCTCACGACTTTGTCATAAAACTTTTCAGTCAGCTTAAGCCCGAAAGACGTTCCTTCCCTTTTGCTTCTGCTGATTACTCCGTCTATGACGTAGTGTTTTCTTTTATCTCTTGCCATTTTATCCTCCTTTGGTTTCTGTGGCATAATGGTTAATTCAAAAAATAAAAGCGTACACCAAAATGTACCCTCGCTATCTATTGTAGCAAAAATATTTGTTTTTGTCAATAGTCGCGGGTGGATTCACCGGTCAAGCCGTCGAATGACAGGGACGGGTATCCGGGAATGGCCGAAGCGGTGGAATGCCGGATACTTCTCTAAGAGAATTTCCACCTTTGATTTGCTCGGGAGATCCACTTCTCGCCTTTTGGCGAGAAGTTAGCTCACGAGAAATCAAGGGCTCTCTTAGAGAAGTATCCGGCATTCCATATCAACAGCGACACGTCACTTCAAACTTCGAACAAACCCCACAAACAAAGGATGCGGGCGGTGCGGGCG
This sequence comes from Candidatus Nomurabacteria bacterium, assembly GCA_031266275.1. GTDB lineage: Bacteria > Patescibacteriota > Saccharimonadia > Saccharimonadales > Saccharimonadaceae > JAISBI01. The sequence continues at coordinate 29,036 of JAISBI010000014.1, forward strand.
GGAACGAAATTCCGGATGAGCTTGGGTCGCGACGAAGAATTTTCGGTCTGGTGCCTCGACAAATTCGACTAATTTGCCACTGGGCGAAGTACCGCTGACTACGAGGCCGCCTTTTTCTATCTCGGGCAAGAATTTCTGGTTAACTTCGTAGCGGTGACGGTGGCGCTCGACGACGTTCGACTGGCCATACAGCGCGGCAGTTCGACTGCCCGCCACCAATTTCGCCGGATAGTCACCCAGCCGCATGGTGCCACCAGTGGACTCGAGTCCCTTTTGGTCAGCCATAATATAAACTACATTTTCCGGAGTTGCGCCGTCTAATTCCTCAGTATTAGCGCGCTTCAGACCACCCAGTCGCGCGGCCGCCACCACTGCCATCTGCAAACCCAAACAGAGACCGAGATATGATTTATCATGCGTGAGCGCATATTCGGCGGCAGCGATTTTACCGTCGAGGCCGCGCGTGCCGAACCCGCCTGGCACTAGCAATCCGTCGACGCCAGCAAAATTCTCTTCCGCCGCCTGCTTCTCAGCGTCAATCCATTTGATATTCAATTTGACATTTTCCGCCCAAGCCGCCGCTTTCAGCGCCTCTGTCACCGAAATATACGTGTCAGTATTATCGACATATTTCGCCACCAGCCCGACCGTCACTTCCCGCTTCGGTTCGGCTTGGATTTTTTTGACCAAGCTCCGCCACTGTTTCATATCCGGCTGGCCGTGATCGACGTACCGGTCGAGTGGTTTCAAAGCGCCGGCCGTCACCAAATTGAGCGGCACTTCATAAACACTGTCGGCGTTCGGCAATACCACGACGGCGTCTTCGGAAATTCCGCAAAACATCGCCAATTTTCGCGCTATGACCGGCGTGTTGGCCCGTTTGGCGTCGACGCGGGCCGCCACCATATCGGGAATAATCCCCGATTCACGCAAATCACGCAGGGCGTTCTGGGCCGGCTTGGTTTTATATTCGGACGAGGTAGACAAATACGGCACGAAAACCACGTGGGTGTAAAAACAATTTTCACGCCCCACAATCGAGGCAAATTCGCGAATCGCCTCGATATAATAGGCGCCCTCTAGATCGCCGACCGTACCGCCGATTTCCACAATATGAATATCGCTGCCAAATTTTTCGGCATTGTCCAAAAAAGTCTGTTTGACCAGATCCGTCACATGCGGCACTAATTGGACGGTACTGCCGCCGAATTTGCCAGCCCGTTCCGCGTCAATCAATCGTTTGTAAAGCTTGCCGGACGTCCAAATACAGTCGCCGGTCATTTCCTCGTCCAAAAATCGTTCGTAATGTCCCAGATCTAGGTCGGTTTCCGCCCCGTCGCGCGTCACAAAACACTCGCCGTGTTCACGCGGATTCAACAATCCGGCGTCCACGTTCAGGTACTGGTCGCATTTCTGGACCGACACCTTGAAACCCTTGGCTTTTAACACCGCGCCCATGCTGGCCGCCATAATTCCTTTGCCCACGCCAGAGATGACCCCACCAGTGACAAAAATATATTTGGTTTTTGTGTTTTTCATAACATCGTCCCCTCAATTAACTTGTGTTGTCTCTATTATAACACTATTTTGCCGGTTTTTGCCTGTAAAATATACAACAAAAATGGCCGCCAGCGGTTTCGCATGGCGGCTCTGGCACGCGGGTCCTACTCCCCCGCAACATATTTCGTATGGCTGCAATACTCCGAGAGTAGAAATTCGATGAAATCGTAGCTGGAATATTTTTCCAAGCCAATTTTTTGAGTCAAATAGTCAGGTCTGTCCAACCCATCGAACCGGCCGGCCAATCTGGCCGCCACATCTTCGACGAAGTTGGGACGATGCTTCATTTCATACTCTTCTCTGGCGGCTTGGATAAAGTTCGCGATTTCGCGGTCGCGTTTTCTGGTGCCTAATTGAATAACGTTTCGATTATCCATTTTTCACTCCTTTGCTGTACTTTGCTGTAGCCCCGAAACTATCAATTATATAGAAATCTTAGCATAAAAGCGGGCCCGCTGAAAGCATGGGCGCTTCATCATTGTTGCGCGTAAGGCTCGAGTGTCAACTCAAGTGCCATCTCTTTGCCGTCGCGCAAAATCGTCAGAGTGATTTTGTCGCCAACTTGGAAACGACTCAGCACCGAGCTCAGAGGATGTTGTTCGTCGACAGATTGGTCGTTGACTGCGGTGATGATGTCGCCGCTTTTGACACCGGCTTTGTCGGCCGGGCTGCCGGCGACGGTGGCCCTTTGATTATTGGCTCCGACGTAGGCGCCATAGTCCACCGCCAAGTTTTTCTCTTTCGCCAAAGCTTTGGTAATCATGACATAATAAACGCCGAGATAGGCTTTTTCAATTTTGCCGTTTTTGATGACGCTGTTGATGGAGCTGGCCAGCGCGTCGGCCGGAATGGCGAAACCGATACCGTCAGCACTGGCAGCCACGGCGGTGTTCATGCCGACGACTTTGCCATCGTAAGTGATGAGCGGACCGCCGGAATTGCCGGAGTTGATAGCGGCGTCAGTTTGGATTAAATCAGACAAACTTTCCGCGCCCGCACCGCTGTTATCGCTGGCCGTGATAGAGCGATTTAACCCCGAGATAATGCCGGACGTCACAGTGTTTTGGAATTGGCCCAGCGCATTGCCGACCGCCAAAACTTTGGTGCCGATTTTCAACTCCGAACTGGCGCCGATTTCGGCCGCTGGCATATTTTTGACGTCGGCAATTTTGAGAAAAGCCACATCGTTAGTCGGGTCGCGGTCGACCACTGTCACATCGTCAAACTCCGTGCCATCGGCCAACACCACCGTGACTTTCGACGTTTGCTCGTCCACTACGTGCTTGTTGGTCAAAATATAGCCGTCCGTGCTGACGATGATGCCAGTGCCAGCGCTCTGCGAGGTGTAATCTTGGCCGTAACTGAAAAAGCTGGTTGAAGTCGCCGTGCTCTCAGATATAATCGAGACCACGCTAGACGCAATTTTCTCGGCCGCTTTGGCGACAGCATCGCCCTCTGCCTCGATGATGGCCGTTTCGACGCGCGTATTTTCCGCGCCAAAAAATTCGTTATAAATCGCGCTGCCGGCGCCGCCGCTCAAAATACCGATTACCGCCAAAAGAATATATATCTGGGCTTTAGTGACATGCTTTTTTTCTTCCATTTTCCTCCTTTATTGTTCATGTTTATTGTAACACAAGAAAACTGAAAAATAGCTGAAAATCACTATTTATCTAATTCGATGGTTGAATAGTCGTGGGTGCTTTGTATCGGTAAGTTACTGCCATGGAGCCAATAAGTCGGCCATTCCGTATGATCACAGGCTACATTGACAGATAGTCTGCCGCTAATTCTCATACTGACCAATCTATTGACCGCATACGCCAAAGCCTCCGGAAATCGACCCTGCTGGTCAATGACGAGAGTGATGTGACTATTCCAATTTTCCTGCTGTCGAAACTCCTCTAACCCATCCATTAAATCACTTGGGTCAAGAAATATATCAGGCGGTTCTATGAATACTTCGCCCCGCAACATTTTTTGATAGTAATCGATTTGCTCAGCTTTAAGCTCAGCGAAAGTTGGCCTGTCTTCACCTAAATGGTCTATTTGCAGTCTGGCGCCAGTTTTGACTTCGATCGCCTCTGCGATGGCTGAAATCAAATAACCTTCTGCGAATATGTGGCCCCCTTCTTTGAACTTTTCGACAATAACACTGGCCCTGGGAAAATCATCCAGCGTCAAATATATGCCAAGCGGTTGATCGCTATCTGGCTCGTATGGGTATTTGTCGCATAATTCTTGCAAAAACGCTTGACGAGCTGGCGCGTTTTGGCCATAAATAAAGCTGTGTCCACTTTCGATGATGTTGATTTCGTGGGCTCGCTGCTTCCGATTAATCTCGCCATTTGCCACAGTTTCATGCGTTATCATGACATCATAGTAGACCTTTTCCGCCCCGCCTGCAAGCACAATCAAAACAGGCCGCATTTGGCGCGGCCTGTTTTGATCAGTCAGCTCGGCCTACTTTTTGTCTTTATCGACCACCTCGCCCTCGACCGGCTCTTCCTCCAACTTCTCGTCTTCCGGCTTAACCGTATCGCTGTCGCCTTCTTTGGCTTCATATAACTTAGCACCGATTTTCTGCATCGTTTCGGACAATTCCTTAAATGCGGCATCGAGCTCTTCCTTATCTTCAGAATTCAGCTTTTCTTCAGCTTTCTTGGCGGCCTCTTCGACTTCCTTTTTATCATCATCGGAAATCTTATCTTTGAATTCTTCTGGCATTTTCTTAGCTTGGTAAATCGTATTTTCCAAGATGTTACGCACCTCGACTAGTTCCTTGCGCTTTTTGTCCTCGTCAGCGTGCGCTTCGGCGTCTTTTTGGGCCTTTTCAATATCATCTTTGGACAAATTACCGCTGTTTTGGATGGTGATATTGTTCTCTTTGCCGGTGCCTTTATCTTTAGCCGTGACATTTAGAATGCCGTTAGCGTCGATGTTGAAAGTCACTTCTATTTGCGGGATGCCACGCGGCGCCGGTGCAATGCCACTCAAGATAAAGTTGCCAAGCGATTTGTTATCAGCCGACATTTCGCGCTCGCCTTGCAATACGTTAATTTCGACTTGCGGCTGATTATCCGCGAAAGTACTGAAAACTTGCGACTTCGACGTCGGCACAGTGGTATTTCTATCAATCATCGGTGTACGCACGCCGCCAGCCGTTTCGATGCCCAGCGTCAACGGAGTGACGTCGAGCAATAAGACGTCCTTGACGTCACCGGCCAAAACGCCGCCTTGAATAGCTGCGCCGACCGCCACGACTTCGTCTGGATTGACGCCTTTGAGCGGATCCTTCCCGAAAATGCTCTTAACTTTTGCCACGACCGCCGGCATTCGCGTCATGCCGCCGACCAAGATGACTTCGTTGATATCGGTCGGCTTCAAGCCAGCGTCTTTCAAAGCCTTTTCGCAAGGTTTAGCCGTCGCTTCGACTAAGTCTTTGACTAGGTCTTCTAATTTCGCTCGCGTTAATTTCGTTTCAAAATTAATCGGGTCGCCGCTGTCGGTTTGAGCGAGAAATGGCATGTTAATTTCGACTTCATTGACCGTCGACAACTCTTTCTTAGCCTTTTCCGCCTCGTCCTTAATGCGCTGCAAGGCGACTTCGTTATCTTTCAAATTCACCTTGTGAACTTTTTCAACCTCGTCTAATAGATAGTTAACGATGCGATTGTCAAAGTCTTCGCCACCGAGGTGAGTGTCGCCATTGGTCGATTTAACCTCGAAAACGCCATCGCCTAGTTCCAAAATGGAAATGTCGAAAGTACCGCCACCAAGGTCGAAAACCGCGATTTTCTCTTCTTTTTTACTCTCGAGGCCATAAGCCAAAGCAGCCGCTGTCGGCTCGTTTATAATACGCTTAACGTCAAGCCCAGCAATCTTTCCAGCGTCTTTCGTAGCTTGGCGTTGAGAGTCGTCAAAATAAGCCGGCACAGTGATAACCGCTTCGGTGACTGGTTCGCCTAAGAAAGCCTCGGCGTCTGCCTTGAGCTTCGACAAAATCATGGCCGAAATTTCCTCTGGAGTATAGTCTTTACCGTCCATTTTTACGCCAACACCTGCCTTAATTTCCTCAATCTTAAACGGACTGATTTTAGCGTCGTCTTGGACCTCTTGGTCCTTAAATTTGCGACCAATCAATCGCTTGATGCCGTAAATTGTGTTCTTTGGGTTAGTCACCCGCTGTTTCTGAGCATTCGCCCCGACCAATCGCTCGCCATTTTTAATAGCGACAACGCTTGGCGTAGTGCGGTTGCCCTCGGCGTTAGTGATGACTTCGGGCTTGCCAGCCACGAGATACGCCATAGCCGAGTTAGTTGTACCTAAGTCGATACCAATAATTTTACTCATATATTTCCTCCTTTATTGCGTCTTTGGCTCAATCGTCTGCGCAACACTGCGTTGCCGGCCTGCGAGGCTCAACTCACCGTATGTCATACGGCTCGTTTCGCTTCTCGACCGCGCCTTGTCTTGCTTGACCCTTGAACCAAATGCTTTAGTTATCTTTTCCATTAGCACTCATTTCACACGAGTGCTAATTACTCCCCTATTGTAACAAATTAGCACTCAGCTGTCAAGAGTGCCAGCTCCCCTGTTAGATTGATAAAATTTCAAAATCAGCTGGGATTTTTTAGCGAAAATCCGAGCAAGTTGTATTGTGATACTACTTGCTGAATTTGAGTGCGAAAAATTTCAGATGATGCAGAAATTTTGGCAAGATAATTGGGGGTTGGCACTTTTGACAGCTCGGTCAAGAGTGCCAAAACCCCTGTTAAAAGAATTTTCTATGTGCGTGAGATGTCAAATTTTCTTGTCTTAGCTTAATTGCCAATGAGAATCACCCTCGAAATTTAAGACTCTATCGGACCGGCCAAACTCGACAGTCCGCTGATTACGTAGATTTAGACTCCGGTCCTTTCCGTGTTTGCTGATGTCGGTATCGTAGCTCCAACTGGCAAAACCATCATTAGTCACGACCACCTCAGCGAGTCCAGTATCGGCCGC
>JAISBI010000040.1 GCA_031266275.1 Candidatus Nomurabacteria bacterium
ATTGTTTGTGGTAGTGAAGGTGTCGAGGGAGAAGGCTTGGCAGCTGCCGGCTTCGAGGGTGACGGTGGTGGCGTCGTTGTTGATGGTGATGGTGAGTTGGGGGGCGGCTTGGGTGGAAGCATACGTAATCACGGCAGCAGCACAACTGATCACAAACAGACTGGCAAACACGCGAAAACGACGGGGCCTAGTCATCATCGGTCTCCGCCGCCGCTGTCAAATCTTGCTCGTAGAGATATTGCTTCTTAGCTATCCAATCTTTCTCTTGGCGGACCAATTTCGGATATTCAGATTCTTCGGCTATGACTTTAACGGCTTCTTCAAGAAAGACGCCGTTTTGTGAGCCTTTGAATAATATGACTGTGCGGCGCTCGGGGTCGTTGACTTTGTTGACGAAAGCGCCGGCTTCGATGGGTGTTTGGGTTTCTTTGACGTCCAGTCCGGCGGCGCGGGCTAGCGGTGCGATGTATTTGTTGGCGAGGTCGCCTAGTGTCACTACCCATTCCAGATATTCGCCGTCCAGTATCTCGCCGACTGCTTTGTGGCCCTGCTCAGCATAGTCGCCCAGCTCGTTCATATTGCCCAGCACGGCGATGCGCTGTTCGGCCGGAATTTCATAGAGAGTTTTCAGGGCCGCCACCGCTGCCGACGGGGAAGAGTTATAGGTGTCATCGATGATAATTGAGTTATGAATGCCTTTCAAGATGTTCATGCGACCTTTGACGGGGCGGATTTCGGACAGTCCGGCGACGATTTCCGTCGGCGCTAGCCCCAGCAGTTCGCCGACTGCGCCAGCTGCTACCGCTGCCCGCAGGTTATGTTCGCCAACTAGTCCAATTTTGGCCTCTACCTTGCTGTTTTTGAAGACGAATTGGCCGCTGTAGCCGTCCAAAGGATTACCGACCTTGACGTCGAAATGGACGTCGGCCGACGGGTTCAATCCGTATAATCCGGTTTTGGCCGGATCTAATTTGGCCAAAAATTCTTCTGCAATGTCGTCGACGTTGGCCAGCACCATCTGGCTGACTGGGTTCATGGCGAATTCTTCGTCTGCGACGGCTGCCAGCGTACCGAAAAACTCCATGTGCTCGGGCACGATTGAGGTGATGACTGTGATGTCTGGGCTCAGGTATTTGGCAAAGTGGGGAATTTCGCCCACATGATCGGTGCCGAGTTCTTGGATGACAATCTGGGCATCGGAATTTTTAATCTGTTCGCGACAGGCTCGAAAAACTTCACGCCAAACCGAAAGTTTGCGCAAGTCCTCTGGTGCCGGATATTCGACACCCAAAATCCCCAGCGGCACTGCCGTTTGTTCGTTATAATTGCGCGGCTCAATTTGGACTTTGAATTTTCGCGACAACACTTCCGCGATGGCCATTTTGGTCGTCGTTTTACCGGCCGCGCCGACTACGGCAATCAATTTCACCTCTGGGTGATGCTTGAAATACCTTTTAACATAACCCTCTAACCGATGCTGCACGAAAAACTTAAACATATTGCGACTATTTTAACAAAAAACCGCGCGGCGTGCAAATTGTGGTAAAATAGTACAAATGAGTATAAAGAGTAAATTAGCAGATTTGCCTGGATATAACAAAGCGGTGCTGCCCTATCATTACTGGCGGGATTTTCGAGCTGCCTCGCGCTATAATTATCCGGCGGCAGGCATGACGGTCATCGCCGTGACCGGAACCAGCGGCAAGACCACGACTTGCAATATGATATTCAACATGTTGAAAGAAGCCGGTTTCAAAGTCGGGCTGTTGACGACGGTGTCTTGGGGTGATTGGCGGGGATTAAAGCCGGACGAGTTGCATTTGACGACGGCCAGCCGCAAAGCCTTAAACGAGCGCATCAGCACGTTGCGCGACGCTGGTGTCGAATATTTGGTGATGGAAGTGTCGTCGCACGCTTTGGCGCAGGGGCGCATCTTCGGCATCCCCATCGACACAGCGGTGTTGACTAATGTCACGCATGAGCATTTGGACTACCACCGAACGCTAGAAAATTATCGCCGCGCCAAGCTGAAATTATTTCACAAAGCCAAATTCAGCGTCATCAACGCCGACGATGATTCAGCTAAATTGTTCGAGAAAAATAGCAGAGAATATATCACATATGGTATAAATTATGGAGAATTACGGGCTAAATCGCCGAAAGTGGACCTTTTCGGTGTAAAATATATCATATCTGATATAAATCTCAAGATTTCCACCCAAATTCCGGGCCAATTTAATATTTATAATTCGCTGGCGGCAGCGGCGGTCGGACGGCATTATGGTTTGAGTGGGAAACAGATTGCGCACGGCATCGCTTCGCTCGCCGGCGTGGCTGGCCGGATGAATCGGATTGACGAGGGACAGAATTTCACGGTCATCGTCGATTTCGCCCACAAGCCCGACGCGATGGATAAAGTTTTTAAATCGCTGGGCCAAGTCGGCGGAAAAGTCATCACGCTATTCGGCCTGCCGGGCCGGCGCGACAGCACCAATCGAGCAATCATGGGGAAATTAGCCGGCGAAAACAGCGACTACGTCATCGTGACGGAAGACGATTCGCGCGACGAACCGGTCGAGAAAATCAGCGGCCAAATCGTCGAGGGACTGGATAAGTCCGGCAATAAGAATTATGATGTGATATTGAACCGCGAAAAAGCCATCGCGCAGGCGTTTAAAAAGGCCCGCAAAGGCGACGTCGTGCTGCTGCTGGGCAAGGGGCACGAACAGACGATTATTCGGGCCGATGGTGTGCATGCGTGGGACGACGCGGTGGTGGCGCGGAAGTTATTGAAGAAGTTGCAGAAAAAATAATGATAAAAAGTTGGGGCGCCAAGATGAGTCTTGACGCCCAATGTCTTCCCCTTGAAAGTTTTTAAGAAAAGCTCGGTATCGCTAAACCAGCTTTTTCAAAGAACAGTTTGATCGCATTCTGCACGTTTTCCGCCCAGAATTTATTCTGGCTACAACACGCATAGCGCACAGCGTTCAGGATAATCTTGCAATCATCCTTTAGCCGCCCAGTGAGCTGTTTGTATACGTAGTGGCACTTCACAGTGACATACTCGATGATATACAACAGCCCACAGCCAGGATACGATGCACCTGAGTCAGAGTTTTTGCCTCTGACAAAGTCCCGAACGACGACAAACGTCTCGTTCTCGTAGCCACTGATGTCTTTGAACATTTCAACCTGCTCGCGCAGCTTGTCATTGCGGCGGGGAATTTCGCTCCCGTCCGCCCTCAGTTCAGCGATTTGTTTTGCTTTTGACATAGTTCTCCTCCTGTCGTCCGCTAATTAAAACTTTCGTTCCTGTAAGGAAATAACTCGCAAGGTTCATCGCTCCCTGCAGCTCATTCGTCTCACAGGGGAATAGTTATGAATTATAGCAGATATAAATGAAATGTCAAATTTGGTTTTTTCCAGCCCTGTTTAGCCTGAGATACTTTTGGATTATTGGAACTTTGCTGAGATAATTAGTGAACATGTCGACGTATTTTCCATCTTTTATTTTATCATTACCATAGCCACCAGCACTACTTCCGTATTCCATAGGCGGCGTAATCAAGTCGCCACCGTCTACCCATTTCCGATACACACCGGTGTCGGTCAAGTTACTGACGCTTTCGATACCACTCACCCAAGCCCGCTGATTTTTGTCACGACAAAAAATATAGTTGAGTGATAAATCTTGAGACGGGAACACTTCAGTCGTTACGCTTCCATATAAATCAGTATTGACGGTATACTCGGCGAATTTTTGACTAAAATCAGGTTGTAAATTGTTAGCAACATCGACCGCCTCAGGCGGTATTTTACCACTGTTACTTCTTTGACTGATAATTTTTTGGCCATTTGGGTTGACTTCTCGATAATAATCACCGCGCATCTCATGGGTATGATGAAGTTTCTCGTTATACTCGTCTTTATTAGCATAACGCTTAGCGGTACCAAGAAAAACGAAGTTTGGGTCAGTTTGGTCGGTTATATTTTTGATGCCAGTTTTTATAATTTGTTCACAAGCTTTTTGCAGCTGAAAAGGTAGATTGGTGCTCTGTTCATCGTAACCTTTGCCATACCATTTCTTACCGTCAGCAGGCTTTCGGTTGACAGTGTAATCCGGCAATAGTCGCCACATGCCTTGCGATTTGCTTTGATAAAATGAGCGAGCGGAAACCTGCTTCCCGTCTTTGACGTATCCGACGATAGCAGGGTGCCTACCAACCATATAAACGTCTGATAAACCGATTTCTTTACCGCCAAAATCAGCTTTGTATTTCGGGCCCAAACCAAATTGTTCTAAGTGGGCAATGTTTAGTTTGTATTCTTGTCCGCCTGACTCATAAGTATCACCATCGATCCTAGTGTTATTCAGCCATTCTCGGCTATCTGACGGGGCCATTCGGTCGAGCGGCACAGGGCGAGGTGTGAGCTCTGACTTCCGACGCTTCATCGCTTCGTCGACTAAGATATTGTATTGCTCCTCGTATTGTCGGCGTTTTTCTTGGTGCTTAGCTGGGTCGGTGCTGCCAATTCTAGCGAAAATTTGCTTGGTTTGGTCTTCAGAGATACCGCCTCGAGCCAATTGGTCTAGAAAATAGTTTTTTACGTCATCGTTTATTCTTACTTCAGGGTTTGAAAGACAAGTAATGTCGCCCGTCACAATCGCGGCTATCAATTTGTCTTGCTGTCGTTTGTTGGCGACTTTTAATTTTTGTTCTACGGCCGAAGTACCTGCTGTCTGCATGATGGCCGGATTTATGATATTACGTTGGTCGTGTGTATTTTCTAATTCTGACATTTTTTCTTCTTACTCTTCCAGTATAGCACACTTCGTGTAAAAAGTCAAGCAAAACCGTCGTCTATCAGATTAGACAACGGTTTTTAGCGATTATTTCGGGCTATTTATGCGTGAAAAAGTCGACTTCTTTGACAATGTCGAGCAAGGCCTGAGCTTGCTTGTCTTTGTCTTCGATTTGTTTGGCGATTTCGTGAGCGTATTTGATGAGACCTTTGTCGTCGGTCGTGCGAATCATCAGCAATAAAGTGTCGAATTTTTCGGCTGGTGGCAGATTGATGCGTTCGGCCAATGGTCGCAGCTCGTCGAGAGCTTTGTTTTTGATGCCTTCGAGGTCGCCGACTTCGCCGGTCGGGGCTGGCTTTTTCGGGTCTGGTTTGGCTGGTTCTGGCCTGAGAGCTGGTTTATTGTCGGCGGGCTTCGGCGGTTCGGGCTTGGCTGTAGGAGCCACCGGGGCAGGGGCTGGACTCGGATTCGGCGCAGGAGCCGGTGTTGGCATCGGCTTCGGCTCTGGTTTTGGCGCAGGCGCGGCCGGAGCAGCTGGAGCCGGCCCAGTTGGCGCAGTTTTGTCCCCCAAACCCGCCAATAAGTTCGCTAATTCTTGATCGTCCGCCGGTTTTGGCGTCGTAGTTGTATTATCCATAATCCCACCCTTTCCTTGAGTATTATTGTAGTTATGATTTTATTGTAACAAAGATTTTGCGGTTTTGCAATAGTTTAAGCCTGCCCCACCCACACTTCCTCCCCTCTCCCCTTGCAAACCTCACCAAAAAGAGACATAATGTCCTCAATATCATCTAACAAATAAGGAAAACAATTATGTCTCTACAATTTAATATAGC
>JAISBI010000007.1 GCA_031266275.1 Candidatus Nomurabacteria bacterium
TGGCGCGCTTCTGTCGCACGATGGAAATTCTATTGTCCAGTGGTGTGCATATGTTGGAATCGATGGAAATTGCTTCGCGCTCGATAAATAATGTCGTTTTGGAGCGTGAAATTTTGCGCGATAGCGAGCGAGTCAAAGGCGGCAAACCTCTGTCGGCGGCGCTGATTCATGAGGACGGCGAAGGTTACATCCCGCAATTTGTGCCGCAAATGATATCGATTGGTGAAAAATCTGGTAAAATTGATGAAATGCTGGGCAAAACTGCCACTTATTATGAAAATGAAGTTGACGCCGCCATCAAAGCTTTGCAACAGATGATTGAACCGGTGTTGATGGTGCTGTTGGCGTTTGTGGCTGGCATCATGATTGTGGCGGTGTTGGTGCCGATTTACAACTTATCTTCGCGTACTACGATTTGAGGCTTTAAAAACTATGGTAAAATGATGATGATGGAAAATGTTTTAATCTGTGTGTTTTTGGGTTTACTTGGTGCAGTGATGGGTAGTTTCGCCGGTGCTCTGGTTTGGCGACTGCACGGTCGAAAAAACTTCGTCAATGATCGCAGCGAATGCGAAAGATGCCATCATAAGTTAAGTATTTTGGATTTGGTGCCGCTATTTTCATTTATATTTTTGCGCGGCAGATGCCGTTATTGTCGCAAAAAAATCGACAGGTCGACTTTTGCGATTGAAATCATTAGCGCGGCAGTATTCGTTTTGAGCTATTTATTTTTTCCACTGGCAGAATACAAGGAATTATTGCTAACACTTTGGCTCGTCATTATGACTGGGTTTTTGACACTTGGACTTTATGATTTCAAATATAAACTCTTGCCGAACAAAGTGGTTTATCCGACCTTCATCGCGGCGGCAGTGTTTTTCGTCGTCAAATCAGTGGTCGCGTCACAAGGTTTACTGGGTACATTGAGTGAATTCGCGTTGGCGTTATTGCCAGTCGGTGGGTTTTATCTATCATTATGGCTAATTGGGGAAGTAACCAAAAAATCGCTCATTGGGCTCGGTGATGTGAAATTGGGCGTGATACTCGCTTGCTTTTTGACTTGGGGCGGGGCAGTCTCGACCCTGTTTCTCGCTAATATTATAGGTGCTATCGTGATGTTGCCGATGTTAGTAAGTAAAAAAATCAAAGCGAAACAAACTGTCCCGTTCGGCCCGTTCCTGTTGATCGCGGCCGTCGTGGTGTTTTTGTGCCAAATTCCTATTGAAAAAATCATTTCGCTCATGTATAATATATAATGTGAAAGTGGGTAGAGAATCTTATAATCGCCAAAGTGGTTTCACGATTATTGAAGTGATGCTGGTTTTAGCTGTTTCGTTTCTTTTACTCGGTGTGGTGGTCTTCGGCACCTATCGCATGATTTTCGATTCGCGTTTCACCGATACGATTTCTTCGGCTGCCAGCTTTTTGCAGACGCAATACGAGGAAACTCGGAGCGGGGTGCGGCCACGGACCGTAGCGGGAGACGCCAGTAATTGCCTAGAAGCTGGCGGTAAATCTGGTGAAGTTCTACTCGGTAAGTTGGTAGTTTTTCCTAATGGAGGAAACATAATGTATTCGTATTTTGTAACTGGCAATGCCATAACATTCGAAAAAACAAACGCCGAAACAGACGTAACTGGAAGTTTTATCTCTGACAATATCGCTACAAAGAAAATTATAGACTCTGGACCAAAAGCCGTATCTTGCGGTAGTCAGTCGAAAGAGTTGGAATGGAGCGCTGAAATTACAGAGAACGGTGTATTTAATTACGCATACAGTGACAGCGGTGTCTTAATAGACGATTCTTCCGGCTCAGAGCACAGAAATTTCAACGCTATTTTGTTGATTCGCAACCCGTACGGTACTGATATTATGACCTATAGTTTTTTTATAAACGAGACCGAATATGTCAAATTAGGAGAGCTTTCAGGTGACGCATGGACAACTAGTTTTGGAACCGCCGTTGAGCGTGGAGTAGTAAGTAATTTTAACAAAAAATCAGTCATTATAGTGAGAAATACGGACTCGTTTACGTATCGTAGTCTCGGCGTGATATGTATTGATCCGGGTGCTAACTCGGCCGCAGTTTATGGTTCGCGCGGACTTGACGGATTTGAGGGAGTGCGGATTAGTGCTAATGGAAATCCGGACTTTACTCATTTATCAATAGATAGAATAACGAATAAAACTAAGACACCGAGTCAAGTAATAAAGGAAAAATGCGAACAATGAAAACTAGAAGAAACCAGCACGGAGACACCCTCATAGAAGTCATATTGGCAGTGGCGGTATTGTCGCTAGCGACAGTTTTGACGATGACCCTGGTTAACCATTCGCATCGTAATTTATTGTCAGCCATTAACCGAGAATCAGTGCGCAGCCAGATCAACTCGCAAGCTGAGATATTACATTATTTTCACGATATGGGCGTGCGGAGTGATGCTGCCGACGACGATAAGGAAAAATGGAATATAATAAAGGGCATGGCAGGCGACCATGCCGAGCAAGACTGGAAATGTAGCTATGGCGAAAAACCGTTTTATTTTGACATTGATAGTCTGACCGATGAAGATAATTGGATGGCTGTTCAAGGCGGAGGGGACGAATGGCTTCCTGAGCCGCGCAATGAGGGTGGTTGGATTGCTGAACTTGGCAGAGGCATCTGGATTAACGCCATGTCAAGTTCAAACGGAGGAAGCATCCCATACATCGACTTTTATATCAAAGCCTGTTGGACAGCAGCGGCTGGCGGTCGCGAAGAAGAAACATCAACGTTAGTGAGGGTCAATGAATATGAATAAAAGATGTGATAATGGGTTCACTATAGTTGAGCTAATGCTGGCGCTATCGCTACTCGGCTTTATTTTGATATTTGCCATTACGGTCCTAGCGCAGTTGGTCACAACATATAATAAGGGCTTGACCTTGACGCAAATTAACCAAGCAATTCGCCAACTCGACAATGATGTCGCGAGAGGTTTTCGGTTTAATAGTCCGGCGGCGTTTAAGTGGTACGCGTACGATGAAGACAGAAACCCTAAGCAATATATTCCTAATAATGAGAGCGACTGGGATGGCGCTGAAGCCGGCAGTTTTTGCGCCAATGGTGTAACTTATATATGGAATATGAGGACGAATAGTTTTTTCCATTACGATGACAATGTTTCTAACCCTACTTCAGTAAGATTGGCCCGTATTGAGGATGTCGGCTCAGACGAAGAGGGTCACTCTGTAGTGTCATCATGTGAAGATTACAATGACGGTAAAATCAATAGAGCTGAAAAAAAAGTTACAAATTTGCTCGGCAGTCAATCAATGGTCTTGTCGGCTAGTGTTTATAATATCAACGCAGTGGGGCTAGACAGGAATTATGATCTCGGTGGGGGAGGCATAGAGTCAAAAACAGATACAATAGGACGCATCTTTCGCGTCAATTTTCTATTATCAACCGCGGGGAAATTTGCTGCCGTGACTGTTGACGACGGTGTAAACCGGCATATAACATGTGAATCCACAGCCCGAGCACAAACCTATTGCTCTTTTGGGGAATTTAATAGTATAATATACATGAGAGGTAAATAAGGAGGATGCCATGAAGCAAATATTAAAAAATTTAAAGAGTGAATCTGGCGCAGTGTCGATGCTGACAGTTATATTTTTCGTGCTGTTCCTCAGCGTTTTATCGGTCAGCTTTTTGCGCATAGTCAATGAAGAGCGTCAACGTTCATTAGCCAATGAGCTTTCTGCTTCGGCTTTGGCGGCAGCAGAGGCTGGAGTCGAGGATGCCAAGCGCGTCTTGCTATATTGTATGAATCAGGATAACGCTGGTACTGAGGGCAACACTGGTACGGGCAGTCCAAAAGATAATTGCGCGGCTCTTAATAACGGAAGTAAAAGTAACGATTGCACTGCTGTCATAAACAAATTTAGAGGGACTGGCATAATAAACGTTGACGATAGTAATAGTAATGGTCTAGAAGGAGTAGTGGATTCAAATGGTGACTATCAACAATATTACCCATGTATGTTTATCGACCGATTCACTGATACCATAGAGTTCAACGGAACGGCCGTTGATACCAAATCGCCAGATGTTTCGGCCAGCATCATAGCTCCATTGGATTTGGCAGTAAAAGAAAGTGAGAATGAGAATAGTGACTACGTGAAGGTAGATTTTGACGTTACAGGTACTATAACTTTAGATTGGCACTTAGTGGCTAGCAATGGCGGGGTGGCCGAAACAAGAGGCTACGATGCCAATCCCGTAAAAAGCTCGTGGAACAACGCAGCTATGCTACGTGTCGAAATGGTCAAGGTTGGTAGTAATTTCAGTATTAATAATTTGGCAGAGAGTTCCTATGCTGTAACGTTGCGACCGTCCGGTGAAGGCGGTGCTGGTGAGGTTACATTGAGCCAATATGCACCTAATACGTCTGGCGTTCCAAATAATTCAAACACACCGATCAAAGACGTAAATTGTGCGAGTTCGGGGGTTTATAGTGGATATCAATGTCGGGTTAACATAAAATACGATGGTAGCAATATGAATTTTAGCAACGGTGTTCAGTACTATATGAAGATTACTCCACTGTATCGTGATGCCACTGTATCGATAGGGGTTACTGACTTAGTGGCCATCAAAGACAGTAAAAGGTATGAAGACGTTAAATTCAACGGTATCCAACCCCTCATCGACGTCACCGGCCGCGTTAACAACACTTATCGTCGTGTGATAGCGCGCGTAGCGCCGAATGCGGCTATGGCAGGCGAGATGTTTTTCCCAGAATATACCATCGAGAGCGCTACCAAAGTCTGCAAAAAGATGCGTATCACCAACGAATTTTCGTCCGATGCTTGCGACTATACTAACTAAGCATTTTCTTGGCCAACACCGTGAAATTTTCGATGCACGTCTTTGAGATGCTGGTCGGTGATGTGCGTGTAGATTTGCGTCGTCGCGATATTAGCGTGCCCCAACAGAGACTGCACCGAGCGCAAATCGGCGCCATTCATCAATAGATCAGTTGCAAAGCTATGGCGCAAAGTGTGCGGATGGACGCTTTTAGTAATGCCGGCCAACCCCGCATATTTATTGATAATTCTCTGGACAGAGCGGGGTGTCAAACGCTTATTTTCCGAATCTTTCGCATGCGCACTGGAAGCCCCGGCAAAATTGATGAATAGAGGCGCAGCCTCGTCACTTCGAGTTGACAAATATATGCCCAAAACTTCCGCTGCTTCTGGGCTGATGAACACTGGTCGATCTTTTTGGCCCTTACCACGCACCACGAATTCGCCGCGTTCTAGATTGATTTGGTCGCGGTTCAAACTGGTTAGCTCAGACACCCGTAGTCCGGAAGAGAACAATAACTCCATGATGGCCAGATCGCGCAAGCCTAATTTGTTTGTTGCATCGATGGCGTTAAATAACCTCTTCAACTCCTCACGCGTCAAAAACGAGACTTGTTGGCGCGTGATTTTCGGTAGCTCAACTTTCTCCGCCGCGATGGTCTCGATGTCGCGCTTGGCGCAGTATTTCAAAAAACTGCGCAAGGCGATGAGATGATAGTTTTGCGTAATCGGACTCAGCGCTTTGCCCTGTGAATCGACATAACGATTTAGCCAGAGGCGATATTTGCGCACTTTATCAGCCGTCAGCTGTCCAATTTTGATATCACCGGCAAATTCAATCAAACGGTCGAGATACAGAGAATAATTTTCAGCCGTTTTCTTGGCCCGCCCGCGCTCAATCTCGACATATTCGACGAAATCGCCAACTAATTCAGATAAATACATATTTATAGTATACCAAATTATCAATTCATGGTACAATGGGGAAAAGGAGGAATATGTTTGATAGTAAACCATTTGATGATAAATTTACCGCAGCCATAGAGCACTTTAAGGAGGAGCTGAAAAAAGTTCGCACTGGTCGGGCGCACCCCAGCATGCTGGAGGGTGTCATGGTCGAAGTTTACGGCACCAAGATGCCCATCAACCAAACTGCCAATATTTTGGCACAGGAAGCGACGCAGTTGCTCGTCACACCATTTGATCCGGCTAATATAGAGGCCATTTCGGCTGCTATTCGGAATGAACAGAGTCTGGGGTTGAATCCAGCTGACGATGGACGTAATATTCGCATCACCCTGCCGCCTCTGACCGAAGAGCGCCGCCGCGAAATTGTCAAATCACTCAGTGAAAAAGTCGAAGAGACTCGCGTAACACTGCGTAACATTCGCCAAGATGCACTGAAGTCGGCCAAACAGCTCAAAGATGACAAAAAACTGACCCAAGACGACGTGACGCGCATCGAAAAAGACATCGACGATACGATTTCCAACAAACACAAAGAGCTGGAAGAGTTGGTCAAAGCAAAAGAAAATGAAATAATGACAATTTAATGGTGGGAGGATTGAAATAGATATGGAATGGTGGCAGATATTATTGGGCGTGATTGTCGGGCTGTTATTACTCGACGTATTAGTGATTTTGCATGAGCTGGGACACGCTCTGACGGCGATTCGCGGCGGCGTCGTTGTCGAAGAATTCGGGCTGGGTTTCCCACCGCGAGCTTGGTCGACAGAGCTGAAAAAGAAATTTATCTTGCCCAAAGGCACGATAGTCTCTCTGAACTGGCTGCCCATCGGCGGATTTTGCAAAATGAAAGGTGAAGTCGACGACGCCAAAGAGAAAGGTTCTTATGGCGCCGCGTCACTCTGGGTTAAAACTAAGATTTTGCTGGCCGGCGTGACGGCTAATTTCTTGGGTGCCATAGTTATTTTTACCGTCTTGTCGCTGTTCGGCATACCAAAAGTCTTTGAGGGCCAATTCGTCATGCCAGGCGACGAACACATCACGAACGGACCAGTGATTGTCGGATCAGTAACTGACGATTTGCCGGCGGCGACGGCGGGGCTGAAAGCCGGCGACGAAATTATCGCCATTGACGGCGAAGTGATTTCTGATTCGACTCAAGTGCCGAAAATCACCAGCGAGAAGCACGGCCAAACCATCACCGTCGAATATAAAGAAGAATCAAACAATGAATTATTGACGGCGAATGTCAACTTGCGCGATGATAACAGTGATGGTCGTGGTTATCTCGGCATGACTTCCGGTCAGAGCTCCTATATCCGTGCCACTTGGTCGGCGCCCATCGTCGGTGTCGTGACGACGGCGCAATACACTTGGCTGACCCTGCAGGGCTTGGGCGACTTATTTGTCAATTTGGCGACCGGTATCGCCGGCAAGATTACCGGTTCCGAAGCGGCCGAGAATTTGAGCGCGGCTGGTGATGCAGTGGCTGGGCCTGTCGGAATTTTGGGCAATATTTTCCCAGCGGCTTTAGCTGGTGGGCCGATTGAACTGGCGTTCATCACCGGTATTATCTCGCTGAGTTTGGCTGTCATGAACTTACTGCCGATTCCGGGTCTCGACGGTGGCCGCTGGTATCTGACATTGTTTTTCCGCTTCATCTTGCGCCGCCCGCTAAAAGAAGACACTGAGGGGCTGATTAATGCCATCGGCATGTGCCTACTTTTCGCCCTGATAATTTTAATCACCGTAGTTGATATCTTGAAGATTGTTTAAACCATGAGTAAAAAACTAAATCTACTACAAAAAGACAAAGGCATCCACTGGATTTTCTGGATGGCTGCCAGTTTCTTCGCGGCCACAGCTGCCACTTTAGGCATAGTGTATCTCCTGCGGCCATTCTTGCTCGGCGTGGACGATACCGTGCTAAACACCATATTTGGCGCCGTAATCTATATTTTGCTCCTGCTCATCGCCATCGGTATCCCGGTGCTCGTCAAAAAATATGACAGGACCAAACTGCTAAAACTGCTGGGGCTAGACGAAAAACCCCGCTGGCGCGATTTAGGCCGCGCCGTCCTGACGTTTCTAGCCTATTATGGCATTTTATTCGCCGTAATCATTGCCATTCAGCTGATTTTCAGCATCTTTGGCGCAGATGGCTTCCAAGACATCATGAGCCAAGAGCAAGAAATCGGCTTTGACAAAACCGGCAACGATGTCGGACAACTGGTATTGATTTTCCTATCGCTCGTCATCATCCCGCCGCTGTGCGAAGAGATAGTCATGCGCGGGTTTTTGTTCGGTAAATTGAGCAAAAGTATGCAATTCTGGCCGGCCGCTATCCTGACCAGCCTCGTTTTCGCCATCGCCCATTGGCAATTGAACGTCGGCATCGACACGTTTGTACTCTCGATGGTGCTCTGTTACGTTCGTGTTCGAAACGGCTCCATTTGGTCCGGTATCTTCGTCCACATGATGAAAAACGGGCTGGCTTTTGTCCTACTCTTCACTAATTGGGTCAGTTTTTACTGAATTTAACAGGGAACAAGACTACTAATTTGACATGGATAGAATTATTTGTTAAGCTTAGTAAATTAAGCTAAAGGAGGTTTAAAATGACGTACGATTTAACTGCGCATGGCAAGACTGAATTAGAAAATGAATTGGTTGATCTGCGAAAAGAATATGAAGATGTTGTCGCTCGTGTGGCGGAGGCCCGCTCACAAGGCGACCTGTCCGAGAATGCCGAATATGAAAACGCGCGCGAAGAGCAGCGCAAGGTCCAAGACCGTATCGATGAAATCGAAAATATATTGGATGACACCAAAATCATTCAGGGTTCGAATAAAGACGAAGTCGGGCTCGGCTCGACCGTGCTGCTTTCTGGCGGCGTGCGATACGAAATTGTTGGCTCACTGGAAGCTTCGCCCTTGGATGGCAAAATCAGCAATGAAAGTCCGCTGGGCGAAGAACTAATCGGCAAAAAAGTTGGCGAAACCGTCAAAGTCGAAGCGCCCAAAGGTAATAAATTTTACACCGTTGAAAAGATTTCCTAGAGAATTTGCACAAAAATTTGTCTCAATTTATCATCTGTGATACAATAGTTTATGCAAAGTAAGGAGGTTGTATAAAATCATGATAGATTCATTGTTTGGCTCAAAAACCCGCGTAAAATTATTGCGCTTATTTATGAACAATCCGACGGAGGCGTACTACGTCAGGGAAATCACCCGCCGGATTGATGAACAAATAAATTCCGTTCGCCGCGAACTCAAAAACTTAGGCCTAGTCGGCATCATCCAAAGCAAAGCCGTCAAAAACCAACTTTATTATTCAGCCAATCGCAGCTATAGATTTTATAAAGAATTCAAAAACATTTTTTCCAATCGAAAATCCGAATACGAAAGTATCGATGAAGACTTGTCAGATTTCATGGCCATCGGCGATGTCAAATTGATTTTGCAAACGGGCAAGCTGACTGGCAACGACTGCGAAGTCGACCTATTAGTCGTTGGCGAAAGCCTCAACAAAACCCGCCTGAAGCTGCTCGTCAAAAGTATGGAAAAAGACAGCGCCGCATTGAACTACGTCACGATGCCGTTCAGCGATTTTTATTATCGCATGTCGATTCGCGACCGCTTCATCTATGATATAATAGATAGCGACTACAACGTCTTGCTGGATGTCAACGGTATTTTAAACAAAGAAACGGAGGAAACAAATGGAAATTGAATATAAAGGCGCGAATTGCGTTGTCATCAAAGCCAAAAACGGCTTAGTAGTGGTCGATCCGGAATCGGCCGTTAATTTGCGCGATTACGGTGAAAACGCCGTCGTGTTATACACCGACCCTCGTTTCGAAACCGACGCCAAACAAAGCGGTTTCGTCGTTGATATGCCAGGCGAATTCGAACGTGGCGAAGTCTCAATTAGCGGCATTGCCGTCAAGCGCCACATCGACCCCGAAGCCGACGGCAAGCAGGGAACCATGTATCGCATCGAACTCGGCAGCGTGCGCCTAGTAGTGCTCGGTCACATCGATTCGCCCCTGTCCGAAGAAGATTTAGAAAAAATCGGCGTCGTCGACATTGCCATAGTCCCAGTCGGTGGCGGCGGATATACGCTGGACGCCGAAGACGCCGCTGCAGTCATCAAACAAATCGAACCGCGCGCCATTCTCCCAGTCCACTTTGAAGACGGCACGAGGTATGAAGTGCCACAGGACAAATTGTCGGTCTTTGAATCAGAATTCGGCGGGCTTCAAGACGACAAAGGCGCCAGCCTGAAATTAAAAAACATCGACGAATTGCCCGAAGGCCCCGTCGTCATTAAATTGAAAAAATCTTGATTCAACCGCAAAGAATTCCCCTCTCATATCAGAGGGGATTTCTCTAAAACACACCTTTTTTCTTCAGCGTCCGTATCGCCGACGTCGACAGATGCATCGTCACTTTTTTGCCATTCAGCACAAAAGTCTTCTTCTGCAAATTCGGCTTGAACACACGCTTGGTATGCCGGTAAGAGTCCGAAATATGATGCCCAAACATCTTACTCTTGCCTGTTAAATCACATTTACTCGCCATGCACACCATTATATCTGTTCTGGTCCGAAAAGTCAAGGAGAGCTTGTTGAAAAATTTGCATTTTTTGTCACAAGTGCTAAACTATAACCATGAGTAATAAATCTAGCTATCAAATCCTACTGGGGGGGGGTCTCATTCCAAGAATGATTCTCTAACCCAGCTAAATAAAAACGATAAATCAGATTCATCGATCAAGCCGGCGAAAGACAGAAATAACAAGTCATTCGCCAACTTACTCGGCGAGTCCAGAAAAACTATCACAAGCTTCATCAAATCCCACCCTAGGCCTTTAATCCTGTCTGGGGCTATCATCCTCCTCTCTGTATTCTTTGTAAACTATAGTCTAACCCACGCCGACTCCTCCGTCACCTTAACCATAAACGGAGGCCCTAATAATGGTGGTGTTACTATAACAGTGCCTAAAGACAGTAGCGGTAGTAACTGTGCTGGCTTTACCTTAGATACTATAACGACCACCAACAGTGCAGTCGGTTACAACATAAAAGCCTACAATAAAACAACCGACAGCAATATAACCATAAAGAAACAAGACGGTACAGCGATGTCTACCAACCCCAACAACCCTACTGAAATAATAAGTATTGCAACCACATCGACCAATGACAAGAAAACCACCGCCTATCAAGCTTGTGCAGACGGTACTATAGCTGACGGAAGCTACAATACTGAGATAGCCTATGTTATAGCTGAAAACATAGCCCAGATAGCCTGCGTCTCCGGAACCCAATTCAAAGGTAACGTAGGCAACATGCAAAACATCGACGTAAGCAGCTGGAACCAAGGAGACACCGGCATAGCCACAGACACACGAAATGGACAAGAATACTGCATTGGTAAGTTAAAGGATAACAAGACATGGATGCTAGATAATCTCAAGCTAGAACTAAAACCAGGCATGACCCTCACCTCCGACACCACCAACGTCCCCGAATTCGAACCCAAAACCATAGACTTCGCATGGGGCAGTTTCACCTCAGGCACCTATGATGATAGCACTAACTTTGTAAAGACTGGTTACCTCACTCGTAGTGGTGACAGCTCCTCAGCTTCTCCCAACTATGATGCTTGGCGTCAAGTAGACCCAGGTAGTACCGACACCACCCTCTACGGTGGCTCCCGCAACTGCGACCCTCAAGGCACCAAAATAAACTGTGGCTACCTATATAACTACTATACCGCTACTGTCGGTTCAGCCGCCCAAGCCGACTACAGCAATGGCGAAGGTCGTGGTTACATCGCTCAACAATCCATCTGCCCAAGCGGCTGGAAACTACCAAGTGGACAAAACGCCAGTGGAGATTTTGGTATATTAGACAACTCCTACAAACCGGGTGGCACCGGCAGTAATCATAGTTTAGCCAACCCTGACACTCAAGGCTTGTGGTTGTCGGCGGGCGCTTGGCGGAGCGCTTTTGGTGGCAGCTACGTCTCAGGGCTCGGCGGTCAGGGCTCGGGCGGCTACTACTGGACTTCGTCGGCCAGATCGGCGACCGACGTTTACAGCACGTACTTCGACAGTAGTAACGTCTACTCAGGTATCCGCATCTACGATCGGTACGGCGGGTTTGCGGTGCGTTGTTTAGTTGGTTAGGAGGGGCTCCGCCCCGGCCGCCAAAAACCCACCTCGCTAGCCGATGTATTCTCAGTCATTCGCCGGCTTGACCGGCGAATCCACAGGTTACCATTTTCACAAAACCTATGCTATAATAAGCACCATGAACCAAGCATTCATCGATGGCCAAAACCTCCGCTATTCCACTGCTAAAGCGGATAAATCATGGTCGATTGACCTGAGACGACTTCGAGTCTATCTTGAACGCAAATATAAAGTCGACAAAGCTTACTATTTCATCGGCTATCAAATGCAAAAATACGAGGATTTGTATCGCAAAATTCAAGAAGCAGGCTATATCTTGATTTTTCGTCAGCACAACGATAAAATGGACAGTATCAAAAAAGGTAACGTTGACACTGATATTATTTTTACCATAATGCAAAAAATTGCTGACCGCGAAAAATTTGACAAGGTGATTTTAGTTTCTGGCGATGGCGATTATTTCAAAATGGTTCGATACCTGATAGAAAAAAGTAAATTCGCCCGTGTCCTCGCCCCGAACGAAAAGTATATGTCGTCTCTCTATAAAACTTTTGACCCAAAATATTACGCATTTCTAAATCGTAAAGAAGTTAAAGATAAAATAGCTTATAAAAAGAATCGTAGTAAGTCAAAATAAAACGGGTTCTGCTTAGGTAGTTAGCCGTTCGCATTGCCCGCATAAGGATTATGCTCCCATTGTATCACAGATGAACTTAATTTGCAATACTCTCCCTTTGATTTTTTGGCGCTAGTTCGGACTAAGTTCGCATTTTGGCGAAACAATGTTAGAATATAAGTATGAATATGGAACTTCTACCCGTTTATTTGTTTTTTATCTTGCTGTCGGCCATAGCGCATGAATTTATGCATGGTTACGCGGCTTATTTATTGGGTGACGATACCGCCAAAGTGCACGGTCGGCTAAGTTTCAATCCGCTGAAACATATCGATCCATTTCTCTCGGTGTTATTACCGATGCTGATTGCTGTGACCAATATGTTGAGCGGAGTTGCCATGCCGATTTTTGGTGGCGCTAAGCCAGTGCCGTTCAATCCAAACAAAGTCAGATGGGGCGAATGGGGCGTGGCACTGGTCGCTATCGCTGGACCGCTGACGAATTTGCTATTGGCGTTTGTTTTCACGGGAGTGTTATTCGCGGCTAGCGCTAGTGGCTTCTGGGGCGACGTCTTACAGATTGGCATTTTGGTCAATATGGGCTTCTTTGCCTTTAATGTTTTACCCATACCGCCGCTCGATGGGTCGCGTGTTCTCTATGCCGTCGCGCCGCAATTCGTACGTCGAATTATGGAACAGATGGAGCGCTATGGTCTTATAATTGTGTTCATCTTACTCATGCTATTTAGCGAACAAATAGGAATGGTTATTGGTAGCATTATCCAATTCTTCCTAAAGTTATTCATTTTGGTTTTTTCATAGTTCGTGTTACAATAGAAGTGTCTTCGGCTGACAAAATTGTTTTCCTAACAAATAGATAGGGAATTCTAATCATTTGTCGCTGCTGTGACACTTTGCGAATACCCACTTGAATTTCGTGAGAAATTCAATCTTGCAGTCGGAGACACCTGAGTTGAAAATTAAGTGTTCAAAATCGTGTTGTAAATATTACAACATAACAGAAAGGAAATAAAAATGAACAAAAACGGAAATGACAAAAATGATGTTGTAAAAAATACAACACAAAATACGCGATTATTTTTATATTCCGACGGCGGCTCGCGCGGAAATCCCGGACCGAGTGCTTGCGGGTTTATCATTCAAGACGAAAATGGCAAAGTTATTTACGAGGGCGGGGAATATCTCGGTGTAACCACCAACAACCAAGCCGAGTATCAAGGCGTCCGACTAGCACTCGAAAAAGCCATCGAAATCGGCGGCCGAGACATTGTTTTCCACGCTGATTCACAGCTCGTTGTCAATCAATTAACCGGTGTCTATAAAATCAAAAATAAAGATCTCTGGCCGATATATGAAAGAATCAAAGAGCTGGCGGCTGAATTTGACCGGATTGAATTCAAGCATATTCTGCGTGAATATAACGGCAGGGCCGACGCTATGGTCAATAAGATTTTGAACGACCACGAACGCTCCGAATCGCTGCGATGATGACGCGCCTGCCGCATGGTAAATAAAATAATTTCGAGAGCCTATCTGTAAGCCGGGTTCTGTACCCAAATGGGTGGCGGCCATCTATCTAGGACTTTCGTTGCCAAAAGCCTCTAGCGTATACACTTGCAGCCAGCAGGGTTTACCTCCTCTGTATGTCACCATACAGAGCTGTGCGCTCTTGCCGCACTCCTTTCACCCTTACCCTTGCGGGCGGTATCGTTTCTGTGGCACTTTCCCTAGAGTCGCCTCCGGTCGCCGTTAGCGACTGCCGTTTTGCGCTGCCCGGACTTTCCTCTTGATGCTTTTACATCAAGCGGCCGCCCGATAGACTACCTACATTATACCATAAAACTCGTCAATTTACTTCGTCGCTTGTTTGACGATTTCAGTAAACGTGTCCGGCTCGTTGACGGCCAGCTCTGCCAAAATCTTGCGGTCCAGTTCGATATTTTTGGCTTTCATACCATTGATTAGTTTGGCGTAAGTTGTACCGTTCAAGCGTGCGGCGGCATTAATACGCGTTATCCACAAGCTACGCAAGTCGCGCTTTTTGTTGCGGCGGTCGCGATATGCATATTGCAGTGCGCGGGTGACGCCCTGTTTGGCCAAGCGAAAACTGCGCCGGCGATTATGTTGCATGCCTTTGGCGGCTTTCAGTACTTTGTTATGCCGCGCCCTCGCGACAACTCCTCGTTTGATTCTCATTATTAGACTCCCAAAGCTCGTTTAATTGATTTCTTCATCCCACCTTTGATTTGCGAATCGGTCGCTTTCGCGCGTTCGCTACGCTTGGTTTGATTGCGCTTGAAATGCCGCGTACCAGCATTACCGCGCAAAATCTTCCCAGTTTTAGTGATGCGGACGCGCTTCTTCGTACCGCTATGACTTTTTAATTTTGGCATTATTACTCCTTACCGTCGCACTTAAATTACGCCCTGCCATGCTTGGCTGCGACTCGATGACAATTTCGTCTCCCAAAATACCAATAATTTTTTCCATCAATTCATGCCCGATTTCTTGGTGGGCCATTTCTCGACCCTTGAAAATAACCATTATCTTCACTTTATCACCGTTGGCGATAAATTCATGAATCTTCCGGAGTTTAATTTCCAGATCGTTCTTGCCAATTTTCAATCCAAGCTTCATCTGCTTCAGATCCACCGGACGCGAACTTCTTTTATTACGCTGTTGTTCTTTCATCTTCTGGTACTGATATTTACCCCAGTCGATAATTTTCGCAACAGGTGGTTCCGTATTCGGCGATACTTCTACTAGATCCAACTCTTCGTCTTCGGCCGCTCGCAAAGCATCTGCGCGGCTGACAATGCCTAGCTGCTCTCCGCTTGCGCCGATGACTCTTAATTGTTCTGCTCGAATCTCATCATTGATTCGAATTGATTTGTTAACTATTAGAGACTCCTCTTGTCTGTAGTTAGTTTATATTATATGACCTCTGTAATTTGGTCATGGTCGGGGTGAAAGGACTTGAACCTTCGACCCCCGCGTCCCAAACGCGGTGCGCTAATCCAACTGCGCCACACCCCGATAGATGTTGTTTATCCAGAGAGATTATCGCTTGGTGCGGGCAGAGAGAGTCGAACTCTCGTCACAAGTTTGGAAAACTTGGATATTAACCGCTATACGATGCCCGCCTAACTTGGTGACCTCACGGGGAATCGAACCCCGATTGTCAGGATGAGAACCTGATGTCCTAGCCGTTAGACGATGAGGCCCTATCTGGATTGGTGTTGGGTTTTGGTGCGAGCGAAGAGACTCTAACTCTCGGCCTCTTTACTTGACAATCGCAAGCAAGCGCCAAGCGCGTTCTCGTGGTTACGCTTATGGTTTTGGTGCGAGCGAAGAGACTCTAACTCTCGACCTCTTCCTTGGCAAGGAAGCGCTCTAAACAACTGAGCTACGCTCGCCTATCTGGTTTCAGCAAGGGCGTTTTGGTGGTTCCGGCTGGACTCGAACCAGCGACACAAGGCTCTTCAAGCCTCTGCTCTACCAACTGAGCTACAGAACCAAAGCACACAGCTCTCAAGCTGCAATGTCATTATAGCAAAAGTTCATTGATTTTTCAAGAGATTTTTATTCACCGTCATTGCTGTCGATATTGCAACGCTTCGCTGATTTCGCTTTCGGTGATGTTGGCGCTGTCGTTGAGGTCGGCGATGGTGCGGGCGACTTTGAGCACTTTGAAATAACTGCGGGCGGACAACTCGAGTTTTTCGGCGGCGCTATCTAGCAATTTTCTAGCGCTGTCTGTCAAGTTGGCTAGAGTCGTGATTTTTTTGCTGGACAGGGCTGCGTTGGGGGACTTTTGTCTCTGCTGTTGCTTGTCGCGAGCTTGAGTTATTTTTTCGCGGTAATAGGCGGAATTTTTGGTATTTTTGTTCGGTTTTTCATCAGCTAACAATTCTTTTTGCGGTACGCGCGATACGTTTACGACCATGTCTATTCGGTCTAATAGCGGGCCGCTGATGCGCTTTTCATAGTTGAGGATTTGCGTCTGCGAACAGATGCACTCTTTGGTCGGGTCACCGAAAAATCCGCAAGGGCAGGGGTTCTTAGTCGCCACCAGCATGAAATTAGCGGGGTAGCTACTCTTGCCGGCGCTACGGCTGATTTGAACTTTTTTATCTTCCATCGGTTGACGCAGTGCTTCAAGTGTCTGGCGGGGATATTCCGGTAATTCATCCAGAAATAATACACCGTGATGTGCTAGCGATATTTCGCCCGGCGATGGTCGTGAGCCGCCGCCAATCATGCTGATATGACTGGCCGTATGGTGCGGTGCGCGGAACGGTCTTTTGGTCATGACTTTGTCCGTGCTGTTGGTCAGTGAACGGACTTTCGTGACTTCAAAAATCTCTCTTTTCGTTAGTGCGGGGAGCAGTCCGGCGAGGGCTTTGGCGAGCATGGTTTTGCCGGCTCCGGGCGGTCCGGAAAACAAGATATTATGATGTCCGGCGGCTGCAATGACGAGCGCGCGTTTGGCGGTTTCTTGGCCTTTGATGTCAGCTAGGTCGATGTCGATTTCAGTATCGTTTCGTTGTTCAATATCGTCATTTGATAATATTGTATTTTTGACAATATTTTCGCCAGTAAGGTGTAGCACAGCATCTGTTAATGTTGTAAATCCTACAATATTAATTTTACTTAATAAAGCCGCTTGTTTGGCGTTTTTTACTGGCAGTGCGACAGTCTTCAGACCAGCTTTTTTGGCGGTTTCCGTGATAGCCAAAGCGCCGCGAATTGAGCGCAATTTTCCGTTCAAACCAAGCTCGCCTGCGAACAAGGTTCCGTTCGTCGCCGACGGCAATAATTGGCCGCTCGTTTGCAAAATCGCGATGGCGATTGGCAGGTCGAAATGCGTGCCGTCTTTTGTGATGTCGGCCGGCGCCATATTGATGGTGACGCGTTTGGCGGGGAATTGGAAGCCGGAATTTATGATGGCACTGCGCACGCGTTCGCGGGCTTCGCCGACGGCTTTGTCTGCCAAACCCACAACCGAAAAACTTGGCAAACCTTTTTTGATATCACATTCAATTTCAACCAAAGTTCCGTCATAGCCAACAATAGTCGCCGAATAAGTCTTTCCAATCATAATCGTTTATAATTATACCATGACGAAGCGAGTAAACAAAATAAGTTTACTTATTTTGTTTTGGGCGAGGAAGTCGTAAATTATACGAAGTATAATTATATCGCAACTTAGTGCAGGTATGGTAAATATAAAATATAGAAAATAATCAACTTAAATAAATTAAACTCAAAATTCAAAACCTGAGAACTTCAATTTGCAGTTCGCTAACTAAATTTTAAAATGACAACGCGCTACACTTTTTGAATCGGGAAGAGTAATGGTCACCTTAGAGCGATGACCATTAAAGATTGGAAAGAGTTTTTGGGCCTGATTATGGCTCAGGCGGGCCCAGATAATTTTTTGTGTTTGTTTGGTTCGAACCCCCATCGATACTTTAACGTATACAATTTTTGTTCAGAACCTACCCTTATAATATATCAAAAAAGCGCTTAAGTCAATATATTTCCGAAACTTTTTTGTTCAAAATCCATGCCTGTGGAAAACTGAAAAACGGTCAAAGTCTGCTATAATAAACATATATGAAAAACGAGCCAATGATTTTTGCCGGAGCCGTAGTCATCGGACTGTCCAATGTAGCCGATGGCGATGTCCGTACGGCCGAAAAAGTCGGCGACGAATTAGCTAAAGTGCGTGCGTCGCGACGAACTTTTTTGGCGCGCATGGGTGCCAATGAAAGCAACACGGTATTAGTCAAATTTGACGATGATTCCGACGATTTCTGTCGTTACAAAACCGTCGACAAACGAGATGCTGGGCGCGGAATGATTGCCGGTTTGACAATCGATTCGGCAGACGCTTTGTTCACGAAAGACAAAAATCTGGCTTTATTTTTGCCATTGGCCGATTGTTTGGGCGCGGTCATTTATGACACGAAAAATGGAGTTTTGGCAGTGGCGCATTTGGGCCGGCATAGCACCGAGCAACACGGCGCCCGAAAAGTCATTGAATATATGAAAAAAGAATTTGGCTCCAAACCGGCCAATATCAAAGTTTGGTTCTCACCGTCGGCGGACAAAGGAAATTACCCGCTATACGCTTTCGACAACCAATCGCTGCAAGATGTCAATGTGGGCCACCTCGCCGAAGTTGGCGTACCGCTCGAGAACATGACTCGCAACACGGTGGATACCACGACTGATGATGATTATTTCTCACACAGTCAAGGCGACAAAGATAAGCGCTTTGCCATAGTGGCTTATGTCAAAAAATAAAAAACCGCCAAACGAGTGCGGTCAAGCAATAAACGGTCTTGGTGGAGCTGGCGGGTACTGCCCCCGCGTCCAAATGGTAACGGATTAGTTGTCTACGAAGCCTGTTTGATTTCAAAATTCCGAATTGAGAGATTCATGGAAACCAACA
Source organism: Candidatus Nomurabacteria bacterium (assembly GCA_031266275.1). GTDB lineage: Bacteria > Patescibacteriota > Saccharimonadia > Saccharimonadales > Saccharimonadaceae > JAISBI01. The sequence goes on from JAISBI010000007.1 coordinate 19,118, forward strand.
AAGCCAATCTATCAAAACTTTGCGAAAGGTTTTCGCTGCCATGCAGTCGCAAAAGCTGCACGGAGCTACACAACATAAATATGACGCCCCACCGCAGCATGTTGTCTATGCGGCAAGACGGCTAATCCGAGATTAAACTCGGGCTGTAGCTGATGCCAAAGTCAAAGGAGCTTGGAAAAAGCTTTTGACTTTAGCTACAAAAGTATCTTTTGCATCTAAAATTGACTATAAAGTTGTCATCTGCTCGCAAACCAATCTGTTAAATTCCAATTGTCGAAAGCTAATATCAGCCCCACAATAACTTGATTATACCATAACGAAGCGAATAAACAAAATGAGTTTACTTATTTTGTTTTGAGCGAGGAAGCCGTAAACTATACGAAGTATAGTTATATCACAAAATCATAAAAAACCAAACTTTCTGTCCAAAAGCGCAATAAAAGTATATTGTAAAAATTACAACACTAATTTAAAAAAATGTGTTCATTTACAACAGGTAGAAACAGCGTGGTATTGTAAAATCTACAACATATTGAACACATAAAATATTGACATAAGCATTTTTTTGTGATAACATGGAAACAAGCTTTTTAAAATAAACATCAAAATTTAAAAATAAAAAGCTCGCACATATTTAAAGTTTGACAGATTTTCGTTAGTAGAACCGGTCGCACTTCTCTCACAAGTGTGGTCGAACTACTACCGATGTGCGTCGAGCACCGGCTGAAACCGAGTTCCGAATTTTATTCGGCGTAGTCCATGACTCGTTACGATGGAATTGCTCCGCAAATTATGCCTCCCGTATAAGGAGCGCAGTCAAACCGGCTTTTGCCGGACAACCGCAGCCTACACCCCAATAGTAAATTTAAGTTTTTAGGTCGTAGGTCACATTAATCTGCAACCGTTCGGCAAAGCCTCTTTAAATCTTTTCGGAGTGTGGTATTATATTATTATGAAGCATAAACTTTTTGCGTTTTTTGGATTTATTTTAGGCGTCGCAGCGCTGACGCTGATTTTTAATTTTACAGACCCAGTGTCAATTGGGCTGTTCGGGGTAGTCGGCGTTTTCGCGATTGTTTATCTGTTGTGTTTCTCGGTTATTTACGGCACGGCGATGATTATATGCGGTCAATTAAACAAAAAGCGAAAAGATGCAAACCGTATCAATGCACGAAAAACCATGTATGTGTCATTAGTTTTGGCCGTCGCCCCAGTGGTGATGATGTCGTTTAGCTCGCTTGGCGGCTTGAACATCGCGGCGGCTCTCTTGGTCGTCATCATCGAAGTGGTCGCAATATTTTTTATAAACAAAAAAGCTTGAACAGAGCCGCTTTTTTATGCTATAATTCCAATCATGGATGGAAACACATCGTCAAAAAATACTGGAGAGGTTTTAACGCCTCAGAATTCCGAGCCAATCGCACCAGAAATCAGTGTCGATGGTTTGCAAGCTAATCCGAATCTTGAGACGCCAATTGAAGCCGGCAAAGAGACAGAGCAGGCGCTATCTAATCAAGAGTCTCAGCCGACCGTCATCCCGACCGCGACCCCAGTTCCAACGCAGCCGCAACAGCCCGTCGTAACTCTACCGCAATCAGATAACGAAGGCGAAGTGACTGATACTCTGCCGACAGTGGCCGGTCACGGTAATAAAATAGAGAAAGAATGGGTGGATATGGGCGAGAAAATCATCGAGCAGACCAAAGCCGATCCGCATCAGCAGAAGGACAAAATAGACAATTTGCGCGACACTTATCAAGCGGCGCGCTACGGTGCAGGGAGCGAGTAGGGGCCGACTATGGTGGGTGTGATAATTACGGTAGTCATCGTTCTCGGTGTTTTAGTGGCTGCGGCGCTGGTATCTCTACATTTATATCGTAAAAAAATCTGGGGTTGGAAAAATTTTGAGCGCAGTCTCAAAATGGTGACAATGATGATTAATCTGCCGCCTACCACCGATGACGTAGACGGCGGCAATCGCGACCAACGCGATGTAACAGAGGAAACTATTTCGCAGTCGCAGTCGATGTATAGTATAATATCCAGCATTGCGCTGAAAGGGTTCAAAAGCCGGCTTTACGGTCAGCGGCACATTTCGTTTGAGCTAGTCGCGTCGAATGGCATCGTGCATTTCTATGTGACTTCGCCTCATATATTAGCCGACACGATTGAACAAGCGATTTTGGCGGCTTATCCGACAGCCAGCCTGCAAAGAATGCATGACGAGAATATATTTAATGAAGTCGGCAAAATCAACGGCACGATGGGCGGCGATTTTTCGCTCAAAAAAGAATATGCTTATCCGATTGCGACCTATCAAGATACCAAAAAAGACGCTATGAGGGCGATATTGAACGTCATGTCGCAAGCCGGCAAAGAAGACGGCGTTGCACTGCAGATTATGATTCGTCCAGCCCAAGACGGTTGGCGTTCTTACGGCGAGATGTTGGCCAAAGATATCCGCGAACACAAGAAAAAAGGTTTCATCAAAACGACGACGAAAACTTCCACGACAGGCTGGGGCAGTATCTTGTCGAAGCCGCTCGAAAGCAAGAGCGATGATAAGCACGAAGAAGTGAAGCCGCTGTCCAAAAACGAAGAAGCAACCATCGAAATGCTCGAGGGCAAAACTCAATATGCGGCTTATGAAACGCTAGTCAGAGTCATCACGTCGTCCAATACCAACGCCCGCGCTCAGACTTTGCTCAACAACATGGTCTCGGTGTTCTCGCAGTTCGATTCACCGACCGGCAACGGCTTCAAATTCAATCCGACCAAAGATGTGCAAAAGTTTGTTACCAGTTATATCATGCGGACTTTTTCGCAGTCGGTTCGGTCTAATATATTAAATACGATTGAGCTGGCGACCATTTTTCACCTGCCGGATCAATCGAATATCCCAACGTCAGCACTGGAGCGACAAGAGTTCAAACAAGTCGACGGCCCGACCAAGCTCGTGGAAGACGGGTTACTGCTCGGATTCAATGTCTTTCGTGGCGTAGAGAAGCCGATTCGGCTCAGCGTCGACGACCGCCGCCGCCATATTTATATGATGGGTTCCACTGGTATGGGTAAAACGGTCTGGCTGACGAATTTGGTACTGCAAGATTTGATAGCTGGTCGCGGATTTTGTTTCATCGACCCGCACGGCGACGCGGCCGAGCGCATACTGGGCATGATTCCGAAAGACAGGGTGGAGGATGTCATTTACTTCGATCCCGGCAATCTGGACCATCCGATTGGTATGAATATATTTGAAATCGACCCCGATGATCCTGACAAAGAAAAGACCAAAGATTATATTATATCAGAGACAGTTGGCATGCTATATAGTTTATACGACCCAAATCACACCGGCATCGTCGGTCCGCGCATGGAAAACATCGTGCGCAATGCCGCGCATATTTTGATGGATTCGCCAGAGGGCGGTACTTTCATGGACATTCCAAAAGTCATACGCGACCCCGAGTTCACCAAAGCTAGAATTAAGTATTTGACCAATCAAGACGCCATCGGCTTCTGGACGCAAGAATGGCCAGCGGCGCAGCGCTCCAATGAAGCTGGCGAAGTTTCGTCGTGGGTGATTTCGAAGTGGGCCCAATTCCAGACCACCATGATGCGCAATATTTTGGGGCAGATGAAGTCTGGGCTGAATTTGCGCGGAATAATGGACGGCAAAAAAATCTTGATAGTCAATGTCTCAAAGGGTAAATTAGGCGAAGTCAACTCGAAATTGCTCGGCATGCTGTTCGTCATGAAATTCCAAGCTGCCGCTATGAGCCGCGAAAATATCCCAGAGGAAGAGCGCCAAGATTTCTGCCTCTATGTCGATGAGTTTCAGAATTTCGCCACTGATAGCTTCGAATCGATTTTATCAGAAGCGCGCAAATTCCGCTTGAACCTCATCGTAGTCAACCAGTTCATGACTCAGTTGACGGATAAAATACGCTCGGCCATCATCGGCAACGCCGGCTCGTTCGTAGTCGGTCGTATGGGCTACGAGGACGCTGAACAAATGGTCAAGCAGTTTTCGCCTACCTTTGACACAGAAGACTTGCAGCGCATGCCGAACCGCATGGCAGTCTGCAAAGTTTTGATTGACGGCTATCCGTCGAGGCCGTTCACTATGAAATTACCGGCGCCGATGGGCAACTCTAACCCGCAATTAGCCGACGCGGTCAAGCGTTTGTCGTCGGCCAAATACGGTCGTACGCGAGCTGAGGTCGAGGCGGAGCTCAATGCCCGCTTAAATTCTCCGGCCATTGCAGCCGACAGGGAAAAGCAAGACAAACTCGAACAACTCCGCGCCGTATCATACGACGGCAAAAGCGTTGCCGCACAGCCGTTGCCGACCAAACAACCGCAAGGGTCGTCGTTTCTGAACGATTGGATGCAAAAGCGTCAGCAAATACAGGAAAGTCCCTCGCCAACTCCGAGTCAGAAGCCAGATAAAAAGCCGCCGCAGGCGAATGTATTGAAAGTCGACCGTGATACGACGGGACCCGCCCAGTCGCCGCCATCAGCGCCAATGAATATGAATGTCGCTCAACAACCGTTCATGCCGCCCGCACCAATCGCCCAACAAGCGTCGCACAGCAAGCACCAAGACGAGTTGAAGATTAATCGGTAACGTGATATAGTTGGAGTGCATCCTGCGCGAGTGGTGGAATTGGTAGACACGCATGCTTTTAGATTATTTGAGCTTGTGCCGCCGGTACATACGTAAAATTGTTGCAGTGGTGCGTCTTGCGCGAGGGGTGGAATTGGTAGACACGCATGCCTTAGGAGCATGTACCGCAAGGTGTGAAGGTTCAACTCCTTTCTCGCGCACCAGTGTTGTAATTTTTACAACACTTTTATTTTTTAAACCAGTGTATTTTTGTGATACAATAGAAACAATTTATGAGTTATCATGAAAGTACTAAGGAGGTGATATTTATGATTAATCTGAGCAGTTCGGACGAACGACGCCAAGCGATAGCTGAGTTTCGGACTGAGGATGAATTGAATAATTTGTATCTAAAAATCCAAAATGAGTATGGGTTTGCTGGAGGACCCGACATGGAGTTAATCAACTTGCGGGAAAAGCAGATTGCGGAGCTGGAAGAATTTGGTGAAATCAAAACCAATACGCCAGACGATGAAGCGTGGGCAAGGGACCCGCTTTCGTTTCTGGATATTCTAGAAGATTAATCGCCAAAAAATCGTAGGGCCATCGACTTCAAGTCAATGGCTCTTTCTTTATGCTTGAATTTGTGATAATATGAGAAAGTAAAAATTTAACGCAGCGTAGGTGATGGAAATAAGTTGCCTGACGGGGACGGCGATTTATTCTCGTTACTTACCCTGCAGAAAGTGAGGTTACTCATGATTATTAACCCTAATGGTGATAAGCAAATCACCGTAAAAACTGATTGGCTGGGCAAGGAGTTAAGCCTAGAATTCGGCCGCGTCGGCTTTCGGACGCACGGTTCAGTTTTGGTTCGTTACGGCGACACTGTGGTTTTGGGCTCGGCTATCGCTGGTCCAATCAACCCTAATACCGATTTTTTCCCGCTCAGTATTGATTACGAAGAGAAGTTTTATGCTTCGGGTAAAATCAGCGGATCGCGCTTCATCAAGCGTGAGGGCCGTCCCAGCGATGAAGCTGTCTTGAACGGGCGCTTGATTGACCGCCCGATTCGACCGCTGTTCCCGAAAGGTTATCGCAACGAAGTTCAAGTAGTGGCGACTGTTTTGTCGTCTGATCCAGAATTTCGCCCTGACGTCATCGCTATGTTGGCAGCCTCGACGGCTTTGATGTTAACAGGAGCGCCTTTTGACGGTCCAATAGCTGGTTTGCGCGTTGGTTTGGACGAAAAAGGCGACTTCACGGCTTTCCTGAGCCGCGAAGAATATCGCACTGGCAAGTTAGACCTCGTAGTAGCAGCCCGTGAAAACGGCATCATGATGGTGGAAGCTGGCATGAAAGAAGTTTCAGAGGAAAAAGTCGCCGACGCTATTGAATGGGCACTCGAAAATATTCAACCAGCCATTAAATTACAGAAGGAATTGATCGAGAAGGTTGGCGTTACAGAGCAAGAATATGAGTTAGTCAAGCCTGACGAAAAGTTCCAAACGGCCGTCGATAAATGGGTGGAAAGCAAATTCACCGAAGACCTGCACACGGAATATCCCGAGCGAAACGAGATGTTGGCCAAGATGCGCGAAGAAATGCACGAAACTTTTGGCTCCGCCATGAGCGAAGACGAGTATAAAGAAGTCAAACAAGAATACGACGAAGCCTTGACGGTCGCCATTCACCGCAATGTACGCGAAGAAATCATCGAGAACGGCACTCGTCCTGATGGGCGCAAGACAACCGAGGTGCGTCCGCTTAGCTCTGAGGTTTCCGTCCTCCCCAGAGTGCACGGTTCAAGCTTATTCACGCGTGGCGTGACGCAGGCCATGAATGTCGTGACATTAGCGCCGTTGTCTTATTCGCAGATGCTGGATACGATGGAGGCTAACGACGAAGAGCGTCGCTACATGCATCATTACAATGCGCCGAGTTATACTGTTGGCGAGCCGGGCCGTATGGGCAGTCCGGGTCGTCGCGAAATTGGACACGGCTATTTGGCTGAGCGTGCGCTGACGGCAGTTTTGCCGGAGCCGGAAGATTTCCCCTATGCTATTCGTAGCGTGACAGAGATTATGAGCCAAAACGGTTCGACTTCTATGGCGGCAACCTGTTCGTCTTGCTTGGCGTTGATGGACGCCGGCGTGCCGATTAAACGGCCAGTTTCCGGTATAGCGATGGGGTTAATGGCGCACGGTGAGGACTATTATATCTTGACGGACTTAGCCGATCAGGAAGATTTCGCTGGTGATATGGATTTCAAAGTGACCGGTACGACAGAGGGGATTACCGCTATGCAAATGGATATGAAAGTTCATGGTTTACCAGCCAGCGTTTTGCGTGACGCTTTAGCTCAAGCTAAAGCCGGCCGCGCGTCGATTTTGGAGCATATGCTAACTATAATTAAAGAGCCGCGCAAAGAACTCAGCCCATATGCGCCGCGTATCGAAAAACTGCAAATTAACCCAGATAAAATCGGCACGGTTATTGGCAAGGGCGGTGAAACTATCCAAGAGATTACTAAAACTACTGGCGTGGAAATCGACATTGCTGAAACCGGCTTGATTACTTTTGCATCAACCGAGCCCGAATCGATGAAAAAGGCTATGGATTGGGTGTCTGGCCTCGTCGAAGAGCCCGAAGTCGGTAAAATTTACACCGGCAAAGTTGTCGGGATTAAAGATTTCGGCGCTTTCGTGAATATTTTACCGAGCATCGACGGTATGCTCCATATTTCACAGATTGCCGACAGGCGCATTGATAAAGTCACAGACGTTCTAAAAGACGGCCAAACGGTCAAAGTCAAGCTCCAAGCAATCGATGATCGTGGCAAGCTGAGCCTGACAATGCGGGGAATTGAACAATAGTGTTGTAAAAAACACAACATAATCGACCTCAGTTACTACGTAAATGAATAAAAAAATTATTACAAAGTGAGCAAAAAACTTGTGCTTTTGCATAGTTCGTGATACACTTTGAGTTATACAATTAAACATAAAAATAAGGATATAACATGGAACAGCAAGAACAAATCTTTACTCGTAGTGATGACAATGGTGCTATCAAGACCAGCATTATCGTCGGGGCAGTTTTGCTGTTGGTAATCGTGTTAACAGGCATTTTCGCAGTTCTCGGAGTTAATAGCAAAGCGAGCGAATACGGTGACGAAACGATTGAAGCTGTTTCAAAAGCGACAGACAAAGCGAATGATAATTTGTCAAAAGAAGCAAAAACTATTGATGACAAATTAACTAAAACCGGCAACGATCTCAGCACTCTAATCGCGGAATCCCAAACTATTCTCGCTGACATAGAAAACCAAAACTACAACAGTTACAGCGCAAAATTAAACGGTGTCAAAGGTATGATGATAGCGGCCCAAAACTCCATAGCTCAACACAAGCAGGATCTGGCGAATATGATTTCCAACACCGACAACGACGTCAAAATCAATGCTTTAAAGCTTGACACTCTGGCGAAAAGCCTGCGTGATGACACGAAGTCTATATTGGACGCTATCGATAATCTGTATCAGTATCAGCAGCAGGAGTTCGCTGATATCAAGGACAAATTAAACGTCATTGACGATGCGATCGCTACTGCCGTAACGGATTTGGAGACAGCCATTCTGGAGTCGGAGAATAGGATAATTGATAATAATAATCAACAGACCGCAACCGTCACAGGTGCTATCACGGCTGGCACTAATACTATAACGACTGCCATAACTGCCAGTGAAGGTAATATCACGACCGTCATAGGCGCCAGTCAAACCAATATTACTGACGCCATAGGTAACAGCCAAGCGGCCATTACTGGTGCTATTGGTAATAGTCAGACAGCCGTCACCGAAGCTATCACTGCCAGCCAGAACATTGTTACCGGCGCAATAACCACTAGTGAGGGTAATGTCACAGGGGCCATAACTACTAGCGAAGGTAATGTTACTGGCGCTATAAGCACCAGCGAAAGCAACATCGAAGCCTATATCGACACTAAAACCAGCGACATAACACAAGCTATCACCAGCGCTCAAACCAGTATTAACAATAATATAAACACTGCTCAAGCCAACATTAACAGCAATATAGCCACTGCCCAAACAACACTCGATGGCAGTATTACGGCGGCGCAAACGGCTATCACTAACGATAATGCGACACAAACTACGACTATTACCAATGCGATTTCATCTGCCACTTCCGACATACGAAACGACATTCTTACTGTGCGGGGCGATATCGCGGATGTGCGGAACGATATTATCAATACGCGAAATGATATTGCCAGTATGGCCAGCAGTGTATCTGGCGTAGCCAGCAGCATCGCTAACTTAACTAGTTTAATAAATACTCAAACTGCCAATGTCATCGCCGCCATTGCTGATACCAATGCCGCGCTTGGCAGCGGTCTTAGCGGAATCAATAGCAATATTAGTGGAGTTGGTAGTAGCCTATCCACTGGTTTTAGCGGAGTAAACAGCAGCATCAGCAGCGTCAGCGGTAATCTAGCCAGCCTAGCTAACCAAATCCAAACCATCAGCGAAGCCGTTGAGCTCCTCGCTACCTCATCCGCAATAGCCGCTATGCAAAGCGACATCGATACTCTAAAAACCGACGTAAACAATATCAGCGCCATGATTCCGATAATCTGCTCCATTGCCGAAAACACCTCCGGCGCGACGCCTTGCCAATAAAAACCACCGTCTAACTATTTGATTTTGCTCATGCATGTGATATGATGTATCATGAAACATTTATAATGAAAGGGGTGGCTAATGGTCAAAAAGACGAGAAAAAAACTCAGAGTGAAAAAAGACTTGGTGTTAAGCACATCGTTCGCTGCGGCAGCTTTGATAGTAGTAGCGTCGAACGCGTTCGGAACGGCTGGGTCGAGTTATCCATTGGCGATTGGGCTATTTGCGCTGGGGACGGCGTTCGCTATAATGGCGCTTGTTTTCGGCGTTATCACCATTCTCAACGGTGACCAAGATGATGCCTCAACGTTTATTGCCGGATTAGCCATAGTGGTCATCATGTCGTCAATTAGCACGTTAGGCGTGATGTTCATGGTGCGTTCAGTCGATAATAATGCTCAGTATGGTAACTGCATCGCCAAATATGACGAGTGGAATGGTCTGATAGCTGAGAAATCTGCCACCATCGGTCAAAATCCTGCCATAAATATTTCCAAGAGCCAAATCGAAGATGCTTGTCGCGACAGTAAGCAGCGAACTGAAGTCATAAACAGCCTCAATAATGCCGTTGAATCACTAACAAATTTATAGTTTATTTACGATTTTTGCCGCGTATTTTAAGGGAAAGTATTGTAGTTTTTACAACATTACCTATTTACTAGCTCGAATGAGTGTCGGATTAGGTCTTTCAGCTCATCGTTCGAAAGCTGTCCGGACACGATGATTGTATTCCAATGCTTCTTATTGAGGTGCCACCCAGACTGGACAGACTCGTATTTTTCGCGCAAAATCTCATTGAGCTGCGGGTCGCCTTTCAGCGAAAGCCGCACCGGATTAGAGCCCTCAGTGATGAGCGCGAACATTTTGTTCCCAGCCGTTTTGTAAACCGCGACAGTCTCGCCGAAAGGGTAGTCTAACCGCGCGTTTGGCATGGACAAGGTATATTCTTCGATTTCTTTATGAGTTTGCATAAATTTATTTTACCACATGGCCCTCAATTTTCGAATTTCAGCTTTTTGGGCGGGCGTAAAGCGGTAACTTTCCAACATTTTGGTCAGGGCTTTTTTGCGCGTCCACTCGGGGAGTTTTCGGGCTTCGCGTAGAGTCAATTCATAGTCGCGGACTGCGGCCGTCGCGTACAGCCACGCGACCGCCATTTTGACATAGTAACCGTCGTGCTTGACGCTCCGCGATACTCGCAGAACCTCATGAAGCTTGTCGCTCTTTATAAAATTCATCATCAAAACCACGCCATAGCGCACCGTGAATTCGTCTGGCGAGCCCGAGCGTTCTTTCGCAAAATTCCACCAGTCGAGCGAACTATAACTACTATCCACCGCTGTATCTACCTGCCCCCAATTGTCGACGTATTTCAAATATTGGCGCGTCAAGCTGATTTTTTCACGGTCAGTCAATTTCGCATAAGCGATAATTAGCCCAGCGAGCAACACTTCCTCGTAAATCTGCTTATCGATTAACTTTATGAAGTTATTCACATCGTCCGCCGACATATCGCCGGCCAACCGTTTCGCTAGTTTCCGTAGTTCCGGCATCCGCACGCCTAAAATCTCTTGTCCAGTCACAATAATCCGCCGATTAAATTCAGCATATTCTTCGTTGCCAGCGGTCAAAGCCCTCAATTTTTTGCGAATGTCGTCCATGTCTCAATTGTAGCACATTTATCTTTTGCGCCGTTTCTGCTAAAATAGACTACAGCGCGGGTATCGTATAGCGGTAATATGTTTGCTTCCCAAGCAAGAGACGGGGTTTCGACTACCCCTACCCGCACCAAAGGTTTTTGACGTGCCGCTAGGCGCCTATTTTTTATAGGTCACCCAAATATCATAAGGTCGGCTGTTCATCTGGGGTCCGACTATATATATGTTGAAATTTTTGTCTGCTGGGTGACGAAATGCCCTTGAATAATTATTTGAGTTTACAGTGTAGCCTACTGGACAATCGTCAGGTGTGATATTAGTAATATAACCGCCAAAAGCAATGAAACTACTTGTATCTGTTACTAAAGTAATCGTGCCATCTAAACTTGGAGTTGTGCCAGTTTGACGATAGCCATATAAATTGCTGCCAAAATCATACTCTTTGCCAACTTCCCACAAATCAGGGCGATTTATCGAAACTTTGCTCGTGCCGTTTGTGCCGATTTCACCATTGGTTGACATTGTTTTGTCAGTATCATCAACTTTGACTTTACCCACATCATTAGAACTCTGTATCACCGGATTATTTTGGTCTACCCAAGTTATTGCCGTGCCGGT
>JAISBI010000019.1 GCA_031266275.1 Candidatus Nomurabacteria bacterium
GCTATATTAAATTGTAGAGACATAATTGTTTTCCTTATTTGTTAGATGATATTGAGGACATTATGTCTCTTTTTGGTGAGGTTTGCAAGGGGAGAGGGGAGGAAGTGTGGGTGGGGCAGCTCAAAAAGCTTGCATTGGCGAAAAATTTGTGCTACAATGCCAAGTAATGAAGTAGTGCAACCCTTTGTCGTGTGGCGCCGTGGCGGGCGTTTTTTCGCGTCGCAGCACTCGCGCGAAAGTCGATGCGAACAGGGATAGTTTCTTCGAAAAAGCCACTAATATTAATCACCGTAAGAACAAGGAGAGAGTCTTTCATGGCGAACAATAGCAAAAAAACACCTGGAATCACGGAGCGAAAATATTTTACACCACTCAATGTGGCGCTCGAAATGCCAAACTTAATTGAACATCAAAAAAAGTCGTGGCGAGAGTTTGTCGAAACTGGCCTGCGGGAAGTTTTGGACGAATTTAATCCAGTCGACGACTACACTTATGATCCGGAGGATGCAAAGTCCGGCAAATTGTCGCTGATTATCAAAGATGCCCGTTTCGGCGAGCCGAAGACAACAGCGGCGGAGGCCCGCGATCGCAATTTGACATATGAAGTGCCATTGTATGCGACGGCGGTTTTGACCAATAAAGTCACTGGCGAAGTCAAAGAAACCAAAGATTATTACTTGGGCGATTACCCATGGATGACCGACCAAGCGACCTTCATCATCAACGGTATCGAGCGCGTCATCGTCAATCAATTATTACGCGCACCAGGTGTGGTGTTCACAGAGAACAAAAAAACTGGGCTCATCGACGCGCGGCTCATCCCGACGCGCGGAGCTTGGTTGGAATTTGAAATTAAAAACGATGTGATTTTTGTGTCGATTGACAAGCGGCGAAAAGTGCCGGTCACGACATTTTTGCGGGCGTTGGGGCTGGGCTCTAACTCCGCTATCAGCGAGGTTTTCAAGGACACTGACGGCGCCGATAAATACATCAAAGCTACCGTGGAAAAAGATCGTGCCAAGACAGTCAACGAAGGGTTGATGGAACTTTATCGCACGCTGCGGCCGGGTGACCAATTCACGATTGACAATGCCAAAGGCATGATTACGCGCATGTTTTTCGATCCTCGACGGTTCGATATCGGCAAGGTCGGACGCTATAAATTGAATCAGCGTTTGAATTTGGATGTCAAAGACGCGCCGGAAGCTCGGATTTTATTACTAGATGATTTGTATGCAATTTTGCGCGAGCTGATTCGAGTCAATGATTCGAATGACATCGCTGATGATATCGACGCACTGCAGAATCGCCGTGTTCGCCAAGTTGGCGAATTAGTGGCCCAGCAATTCCGCGTCGGCCTTGCGCGCACTGGGCGCAATATTCGCGACCGCATGGCGCAGGCGGATTTGACGTCTGTCTCGCCAGCTTCGCTCATTAATACGCGCCCAGTAATCGCGGCAGTGCGCGATTTCTTTTTAACATCGCAGTTATCGCAGTTGATGGAACAAGTCAATCCGCTGTCAGAATTAGCTCAGAAACGGCATTTAACATCGGCTGGGCCGGGTGGCATTGCTCGCGACCGAGCTGGATATGAGACGCGCGACGTCCACCCGACGCATTATTCGCGCATTTGCCCGATTGAGACTCCAGAGGGGCCAGCGATTGGCTTGGTATTGAATTTGGCCTCGCACGCTCGAATTAACGAATATGGGTTCATCGAGGCGCCGTATCTGAAAGTTGAAAACGGCAGAGTCACTGACAAAATCGTCTATCTTGATGCTTCTCAAGAAGCCGCCGAAGTTATCGCCGACAGCTCAAACGAAGTCAAAGACGGCAAAATCGTCAGCAAAATGGTGTCGGCGCGCGATCATTTGGACCCGAAACTGGTCGAACGCGACGCCGTTAGTTACATCGATGCCACGAATATTCAGACCATCGGTTCGACGGCCGGTTTGATCCCATTCGTAGAGCGCAGCGCGGTCGGTCGAAACTTGATGGGCGCCAACATGCAACGCCAAGCCGTGCCGCTGATACGCACATCGGCACCGACGGTCGGCACCGGCATCGAGCATACGATTGCTTTGAACTCTGGACAATTGGTGTTGGCGGAGGACAACGGCGAAGTTATCAAAGCCGATGCTGATGAAATCCAGATTAAATACGCTCCAAAAGATATTCGTTCATATAAATTGACTCATTTTGTGCGTTCTAACGACGCCGGGTCTTATAACCAAAAAGTCGTCGTCGAGCGCGGTGACAAAGTCGTCAAGGGTCAGCCAATTATCGAGGGGGCTTCGATTGCCGACGGCGAAATTGCGCTAGGCAATGACATCACAGTCGCTTTCATGCTCTGGGACGGCTATAACATGGAAGATTCAATCATTATTTCTGAACGATTAGTCCAAAACGACGATTTGACCAGCGTACATATCGATGTCGAAACCGTAGAAGTGCGCGAGACGAAATTGGGCGACGAAATCATCACGCGCGACATTCCAAATGTCAGCGAAGAATTATTGCAGCATCTGGACGGCGACGGTATCGTGACCATCGGATCGGAAGTCAAATCGGGCGACATCTTGGTTGGCAAAATTACGCCGAAAGGCGAGCAAGAATTGAGCTCGGAAGAGCGATTGCTGAGAGCTATTTTCGGTGAAAAAGCCAAAGACGTGCGCGACACATCCAAACGCGTCGGCCACTCGCAAGGCGGCCGCGTCATCGATGTCAAAGTGTTCGACCGAGAGCATGGCGACGAATTACACACCGGAGTTTTGCAAATCATTGAAATTTATATCGCGCAAGTGCGTAAAGTCGAAGTTGGCGACAAATTGGCCGGACGCTACGGCAACAAAGGCGTGGTCGCCAAAATTGTGCCGATTGAAGACATGCCGTTCATGGAAGACGGCACGCCGATTGACATGATTTTGAGCCCGCTGGGCGTGCCGAGCCGCTCGAATTTGGCGCAGTTGTTCGAAGTTCACATCGGTGCCGCTGCTAAGAAACTCGGTTACAAAGTCGCTACGCCATCATTTGAGGGCGTCAAGAACGACGTCATCGCGGCTGAACTGAAAAAAGCCGGCATGCCAGAGAACGGCAAAGTCCAATTATACGACGGCCGCACTGGCGATCCGTTCCAAGAGCACAGTACTGTCGGCACGATGTATATGTTGAAATTGCACCACATGGTGCTGGATAAATTGCACGCTCGCTCAGTCGGGCCGTATGCTATGGTGACACAACAGCCACTGGGCGGCAAGGCCCAAAACGGCGGTCAGCGACTAGGAGAAATGGAAGTCTGGGCACTGGAAGCTTACGGCGCGGCATCCGTGCTCCAAGAAATGCTGACTATCAAATCTGACGACGTCATCGGCCGTTCGCGAGCTTACCAATCGATTATCAAAGGTATGCCGATTGAACCGTCGGCCATCCCCGAGACATTTAACGTTTTGCGCAAGCAATTACAGGGTCTGGGGCTGAGAATTGACTTAGTTGAAGATGGTCAAGAAATTGACGCGGAAGACGCCATTGCCAGTGTTCGCGAAGAGGAAAACACCGTGCCGCTCGATGAAATCGTTGATAAAAATGGCGACGAAGAGGTTAAAGACGAAAGCGACGATTTGGGCGACCTCGAGGGCATCGGCATCGAGCTGGCAGAGGAGTTCGGCGACGAAACAGATGAAACAGATAATACAGAAGAGGAGGACATGTAATGAATTTTTATCAAGGTGATCAGGATATTGATTTTGACGCGATTCGTTTGACAGTGGCCGGCCCCGACGACATTTTGTCATGGAGCTACGGCGAGGTTTTGAAACCAGAGACGATTAACTATCGTACTCAAAAACCAGAGCGCGACGGTCTGTTTTGCGAAAGGATTTTCGGTCCGACCAAAGATTTGAACCCGCATGATACTAAATTAAAAGGCGTGCGAGCTCGCGACGCTGCTGTCGATCGCAATGGTAACTTGGTCACGAAATCCGTTTCGCGCCGCGAACGCATGGGGCACATCAAATTGGCCGTGCCAGTGACGCACGATTGGTTTTTGCGCGTTGAACCAGCGCCTATTTCGGCTCTGCTCGGCATGCAATATAAATCGCGTTTGCGCAAAATTGTAGCCTATCAGACTTATGTCATCTTGGCGGTCGACGAGGGCCGACGCGATGAAATGTTGGCGGATAACGAAAATCGCTTCGAAGCAGGCAAGGCTGCTATCTCGATGCGTTATAAAAAAGCCGCTGGCGACAAAAATGCTGACACTAAGGAACTAGCCAAAATGCAGACCAAAGAGCTTGATGATTTGACTAAAGAATATGAGACGGTACGTGACGTTTTGGGTAACTTGGTCAAAGGTGCTTTGGTCAGCGAGCAAGCTTATCGCAATATGGACGATGAGTTCGTCGAGTTGATTGAAGTCGGCATGGGCGGGGAAGCTATTTGTCGACTGCTCGGCGAAGTTGATATTGACGAATTAATTGCTGATTTAACTACCGAATCGCAGTCTCGCAAAGGTCAAGCGCGGGCCAAAGTCCAGAAGCGCTTGCGTATTGTCGAAGGCATCAAAAAAGCTGGCATCGACCCGACCTCGCTGTGTCTGACTTGCCTGCCGGTTATCCCTCCAGGTTTGCGCCCAATGGTGCAATTGACTGGCGGCCGTTTCGCGACTAGCGACATCAACGACCTCTATCGTCGCGTCATCAATCGCAATAATCGCCTCAAGAAACTGATTGCTCTGGGCGCGCCGGAAGTCATCCAGCGCAACGAAAAGCGCATGCTGCAAGAAGCAGTCGATAAATTGATTTACAATACCGATTCTTCGGCCGGCAACGTCGTGACTTCGACCGGCGGCCGACGAGCTTTGAAGTCTCTATCGGAAGCTCTGAGCGGGAAACAAGGTTCATTCCGCCAAAATCTACTCGGTAAACGAGTCGATTTCTCTGGCCGCTCAGTCATCGTTTCGGGCCCCGAATTAAAACTCGACGAGTGCGGCATACCGAAGCAAATGGCGCTGGAGCTGTTTCGTCCGTTCATCGTCAATAAATTATTAGAATGGGAAGAAGCGACTAATTTTCGCGGTGCTAACAACTTGATTGAGCGCGGCGTCGGCGTGGTTTGGGACGCATTGGACGAAGTTATCCAGAATAAATACGTCCTATTGAACCGCGCGCCGTCGCTGCACCGACTGTCCGTGCAGGCTTTCAAGCCAAAAGTCATCAGCGGCAAGGCAATCCAGCTGAGCTTGCTGGTCACGGGCGGCTTCAACGCCGACTTTGACGGTGATCAAATGGCGGTACACTTGCCGTTGTCCGACGAAGCTCAAGCCGAAGCGCGCGATTTGATGAGCGCTCGCAACAACTTGCTGAAACCGTCTGACGGTTCGCCGACTCTGTCGATTTCGCAGGATATTTTGTTCGGCTGCTACTATTTGACTTATGAAAAACAGAGTGCTCAGGTCGCTAAACCGAAAGCTTTCGCTTCTCTGGATGAAGCTATTTTGGCACGTGACAATAGAATAATTGATCTGCAAACCAACATCATTCTGCGTTATAAAGGCGAAAATCGTGAAACTACACTGGGCCGGGCGATTTTCAACAATTTATTGCCAGAAGATTTCCCCTATGTCAACGAAATCATGTCGAAAAAGCCACTAGAACGGGTTTTGGCGCGTATTTTCAACCACTATGGCGACGATGCATTGGCCGATTTGGCCGATGAAATCAAAGCTTTGGGTTTCAAATACGCTACACGCTCCGGCGCCACTGTCGGCATGACCGATTATTTTGATATCGACGACCTCGAAATAGATCTCATGGTGGGGGATGATAAAGTGCGCGCAACTATTGACGCTTACAGCAATGGTTTAATTACAGATAGAGAGCGTCACATCGCAGTACGCAAGGCTTGGAATGATGCCCGCGACAATATATCGAAGAAATTTGACGAAAAGATTAAAAATGTTGATACCGGCATCGCCCTAGCGGTGAATTCCGGCGCGCGCGGTAGCGTCTCGAACGTAGTCGACGTGTCCGGTATGATTGGTACTGTCAACGCGACCTATAACGTTAGCGCCAAGAAAAACTTGGACAAGTTACGTATGTCAGCCGAAATTGAATTACCGGTGCGCTCCAATCTGAAAAATGGCTTGAGCCCACTGGAAATGACTATCGCAGCACGAGGTTCACGCAAAGGATTGATTGATACAGCCTTGAATACGGCAAAATCTGGCTATTTGACTCGGCGCTTAGTCGATGTTGCCCAAGACGTCTTCACTGTCGATGATGACGAAGAATTAGTCGACCCAGGATTCACGATCTATCGCGATGATTCTGAGTTCACGAAAGTCAATTTCCAAAATCGCTTATTCGGACGCTTCGCTGCCGAAAACGTTGGCAAATATGTCAAAGCTGGTGAATTAATCACAGTGGATATTGCTGCAGAGATTGAGAATGATGAAAAGGTCTCGTCTGTTAAAATCATGTCTGTCTTGTCGACGCCACAAGTCGATGGCGTGCCACGCAAGAGCTACGGTATCGACATGACTACTGGCTACCTAATATCAGCCCACGAGCCGGTTGGTGTCATCGCAGCTCAATCGGTCGGCGAGCCAGCCACCCAGCTGACCCTCGACAATAAGCACGGCGCTGGCGAAGAAGATGTGACCGAAGGTCTACCGCGTCTCGAAGAGTTGTTAGAATTGTACGGCGCGGATATCAAAGGCGGTAAGCTGAAAGTGTCCAACGTCTATTATGAGCGCAAATATGCTACCTTGTCGGAAATTGACGGCAAAGTTAAAGTCAAAACAGACAAAAATAACGGCCGTCACACTATCACGGTGACTGGGTCGTTGACGGTGGATGGCGAAAAACACGAAGCTGAGCATGTCTATGCCAGTAATAACCGCTTAGTCGTGAAAACTGGCGACAAAGTTCAGCGCGGCGATCGTTTGACAGAAGGCTCAATCTACCCACCATATTTGATGGAGTTGAAAGATGAGGAGGCCGCCAAGCGCTACATTCTAAATGAAATCCTGCGCTTGTACGCTGGGCAAGGCTACAATACCTCGACCAAACACTTCGAAATCATCGTTGCCCAAATGTTCAGTCGCGTGCGTGTGATTGATCCCGGTGACAGCGAGTTGATTATCGGTGCCGAGGTCAGCAAGATTACTGCCAAAAACACCAACGACGAGTTATTGGCCGCTGGCAAAAAACCAGCCCAAGTGGAGACGATTTTGCAGGGCGTCAAACGTATTTCGTCTGCCTCAGATAGCTTCCTATCATCCGTATCATTCCAGGCTACTATTCGCGAGCTCAACAAAGCTGCTATCCGCGGAGCCATTGATTACTTGCGCGGACTAAAAGAAAACGTCATCATCGGCCGAAAAATTCCCGTCGGCACAGGCGCCATTCAATACCCAGCCGAAGATTTTGGCCCAACGGATTACGATTTGGAAAATGTCTAAAGTCGCTTAGTTTTGTCGCCAGCGTCATTCGCTAATTTTGTTTCGGCACGACCGTAATAGTTAAATTTTGTTTGTAACCGTTACAGGCCGGCTGGACCCAATCTGCTGTTACACCAAAGTAGACGCCGTAATTGTCCCCGTCTGCCGCTGATGGCGCAATGGGGTTAGCTATCACGGCCGACATGTCAACAGGGATGGTTTGCCATGCACTCGGAACCATGGGCACAGTGCCTATCCAAGAACCGCCCATCGCAGCTGGCTCTACTACATTCCACCCCCAGGCTCCGTGCTTGTCGGCCGCAATGCTCAACGCTCCGTCCGAAGCAATGCTCGGGATAGTATAGCTTTCACAAACCAAATCGCTACCATCGCTTTCCAGCGTCAATTCATACCCGCCCGGATTATTAGTATCGACATTGGCCACCGTATAGCCGTAATTGCTTCCGCCAGGCGGCACCGAGAAAACCAGGTCGCTTAATGACAATTTAAGATGAATCTCATAATACAAATACCCACCGATCGATTGATTACCACTCATGACTGGTCCTCCGTTGGCGGCCGGATTGGCGTTCATCGTGTAAGTTTGCAGACCGTTGTCGACTTTGACGCTGACTAACCCAGGGCTGTGTGCCGAAGTGGTACAGATGATTTGGGTGTCGGTGTATGATGTCAGACTGCAATCGACTGGAGTACCACCGGGGTCGAATGTTATTGTTGGCGGCTGGGATGCGCCAGGTCGGTGAGTCGAGAGGAAATTGTTACCGGTGATGGTGACGCTTTCTTTGCCGGCCTCTGCCCCCACGCCAGGCGAAACGCCGGTGATAACCATCGGATCGATATAGTCGTAGTCGTCGCTGGCACTGTTTGAAACTGGCGTGAGCGAGGTGTCGCCGTCGACAGTTACGACAACATCGTAAAGGCCTTTAACGTGGGCCGCCGGCACGCAAGTGATTTGGGTGTTGCTGACCAATGTGAAGCTGGCGCAGGGCGTGCCGCCGATGCTGACAGCGCTGGCCGGGGTATTTGTGTAGTCCGCCAAGTGGAAATAAGTCGGGAAGCTGTCCATTTGACCGTTCAAATCAATAACATCACCAGAGTAGACCAGTTCTTGGACCGCTACATAATCAGTGTAAGCATAAGCCGGCGGATAGACTCTGGCGGTGATTTGGTTGGTCCACAGGTCGGCGTTGGCGGCAGTGGGTGATATGTTATAAGGAACAAACGAGCTGCTGCTTGTGGTATTAAACGCACCAGTAATCGACAACTCCGTGTAGCCGCCGGCAAAGAACTCTATCTTCCTAATCGGCGAATTAGCGCCGTTAACCATCTCAATTGACTTGAGATTAACGTATTTACCTGCCGGCAAAGTATAGGTAACGGTTGCGATTGCATCCGGATTCTTATTAACCGTAACCACCCAATTGCCAGAAGTGCCGGTTCTGACTCTGTCGAAAGCCTTATAAGCGCTGTGAGTCCCAGATCCATCGCTATATATCGTGCCAATATTGGTAATCGTGCCGCCGTAAGCGTCGGAGTTGGTAGCGCTGCTGAAAGCCGGATTGACCCAGCCGGTGATTGCGTTGTCTATTATATAATCCCGAAGTTTTGACGATGGTTTGATAAATCCGTCGCCGGTGATGGTAATCTGGCCGCTGGCATTATAAGTTGTGCCAAACCCAGTGCCGCCAGTCGTCGGGCCGAGGTCGGGATTAACGGCGGTAACGGTCTGGTAATAGTTGTAGCCTCTGGCTAGAGTGGCTCTCTGCCCGTTTACCACGGCTACCACATCGACAGAGGCGGTAGCGTGAGCCGGGGTGGTGGCTTGGACAACATAGGCTGACGGACTGTTGACATTAGTGGCCGCTGCGCCGTCGAAAGTCACCGACTGGACTTCGTTGTCTAAGAAATTTCCGCCCGTGATAGTCCCACTGCCACTGTTGCCATAGAACGTTTGTGTAACTTTGTCTTGTAGGCCGCAACTGGTCATGGCGGTGTTACAGACCGGGATCATGTCGCGCACCAGAGTGTCATTTTGCCAGATCTTTAGGGAATAAACCGTGCCGGACAGACCGTTGCCGCCAAGCGCGCTGCCTTGGTTATCAATCGTGCCTAGATACATTGGATATGGGTTAGCATTCGGCAGAGTGGCACTGGGGTTGTCCAGCGGTATGTCGTCCCAAGAACCAGTCGGTTGAGTGGTGTTGCCGTTCAGCGTCCAGGCGTGAACGTTGGTATCGAAAGCATTGTCACCCATCGGTAAGACTGTGCCGTTGTCGGTTTCAGTGATCGAAGCACCGCGTCGGATGCCGAAGGCGCACTGGTGGTTCGCAGTATCGGCGTCTGTCCCTGAATACCGCGCCAGATACAGCGTTTGGGTGTTCCAGCCTTGCCAAGATCCAAAAATTCGCATATTCGGCGTGCCGGTGGAGTCGCCGGTGTTGGTGCAGGTGGTGCCGTCGGCCAGTTTAAAACTCAATTCAATCTTGACGTTGCCAGTTTGGTTGATCCCAGTGTTAATATATTGATTCGGAGTTGCGGGACTGGCGTTAGTGCCTTGCGGATTAGTGAAATTTAGGCCGTCGACCCTCCGATACAAGTCGTTGCCGAGGTTTATCTGGACTGCTTGGCCGCCGGTCGACGGTCCGCTGTTGGGCGCGATGCTGGCCATTGAAAGAGCCTCAGTTTGATGGATGTTGTAAAAAATACTACAAAATACCAAAAACAATGTGGCTAGTCCACCCAGAACAGCCAAAACCGTCGGTCTCGCAAACAACCGCTTAACTGGATATATCATAAAATTAGACATATATTTTCTAATCTGTCTCCTCCGTATTTTATTAACGCCTAACATTATAACGAATTTCACGCTTAAACGCAACCGTTTTTATTAGTTTGTTATCATTGACACGACTGTAATTTTTTGCTAAAATAAAGATTGAGTTTCAAGACATTTATTTTTTGCTGAAACAAATGTCTACAGTCTACGCTGTTAGTCCAGCGGGTCGAAAGTGACATGACAAAAATTATAAGTTTGAATCTTATGTGGTTCACTAACTAAAAGGAGAATAATGCCAACAATCAATCAATTGGTTCGTAAGCCGCGCAAGACGGCTATGAAGAAAAGTAAGGCGCCGGCGCTCCAGAGTATCCAAAATACCCTGAAAGTCCGCACTTACAAGCAAGACAGTCCGCTGAAGCGTGGCGTCTGCATTAAAGTTACGACAAAAACACCGAAGAAGCCAAACTCGGCGCTGCGCAAAGTGGCGCGCGTCCGCTTGACAAATGGGCAGGAAGTTTGGGCTTATATCGGCGGCGAGGGGCATAATTTGCAGGAGCACGCCGTCGTGTTAGTGCGCGGTGGTCGCGTGCCGGACCTGCCGGGCGTACGTTATCACATTGTGCGCGGCGCGCTTGACCTCCAAGGCGTCGACAAGCGCAAGCAAGGCCGCTCCAAATATGGTACGAAGAAAGGAGATAAATAATGCCGCGAAAAGTCACTAAATCTCTGCAGCGCCGAATCGCGCCAGATCGTAAATATAACAGCGTGAAAATCGCAAAATTAATCAATAAATCGATGTTGAACGGTAAAAAACAGGTTGCCGAAAAAGCCGTTTATGACGCGCTCGAGCAAGCTGCGAAAATCTTAAAATCAGAGGACCCATTGGCTGTCTTCGAAAAAGCTTTCGAAAATATCAGCCCAGATTTCGAAGTTAAAAGTCGTCGTGTTGGCGGAGCGAATTATCAAATTCCGTTTCCGATTCAGGGCCATCGTCGCGAACATTTCGCGTACATGTGGCTAGTCAGCAGTGCCCGCGAGAAAAAAGGCATGCCATACCAAAAGCGCCTAGCGACCGAGATCGTCGACGCTTACAACGCTACTGGCACCGCATTTAAGAAAAAAGAAGATACGCATAAAATGGCCGAGGCGAACCGCGCTTTCGCGCATTTTGCGAGATAATTTAGGTTTTGTTTAAACTAGTTTTGTGATATAGTGTAATTGTTCTACAGTCGCGCCACGCGGTTCTGTTTGATTTGACATCAAAATGGACATCGCGTAAGCAAAAGATGTTAAGTCAATTGTGTATAAGGCTGTAGAACACCTCGCGGTGTCCTTTTTTGACCCGCTGATATAATATTTAACTCCACAAAATAGAGGGGGAAGAATGGGCAAAAAATATAAAAATATTAAGACGTTAACAATAGCAACGGTCGTATTTATTTGTATCGTAGCCGCTACCGTCCTTTCTCGCATAACCACCCAAGCCACCGACACCATCACTCTTACCATCAACAACGAAAAAACCATTACACTTACTAAAAATTCTTGCACCAATTTTGTCCTAGGCACCATCACTACATCTGGCACCAACACACAAGGTTACAATCTAAAAGTTTACAATAGAGTCAATGATAGCAATAACATCACCATCAAAAAACAAGACGATACCATAATACCAACCAACCCAAGCAATCCGGTAGAAATAACAAACACTACATCGCCAGCCACTAACGAAGAGCTAACTACTACCTATCAAGCCTGCACCAATAATTCCATAACCAATGGTGACTACAATACAACAATAGCCTATATTATCCAAGAAAACATACGTTGTGTGCAGGGACCTCAGTTCAAAGGTAATGTCGGTAACATGCAAAACATAGACACGGGCAGCTGGAACCAAGGAGACACTGGTATAGCAATAGACATACGCAACAACCAAGAATACTGTATCGGTAAACTAAAGGACGATAAAACATGGATGTTGGATAATTTGAAGTTAGAGCTAGAAAATGGCATGACCTTAACTCCACAAGATACTAATGTAGCTAGTAACACTACTGTCTACTTTACTCAAAATGGTACGCAAAACGGCACGCCACTGGCTGGCATGACGGG
The DNA here is from genome assembly GCA_031266275.1 of Candidatus Nomurabacteria bacterium. Taxonomy (GTDB): domain Bacteria; phylum Patescibacteriota; class Saccharimonadia; order Saccharimonadales; family Saccharimonadaceae; genus JAISBI01. The sequence goes on from JAISBI010000019.1 coordinate 12,357, forward strand.
TAATTTTACTACATCAGGGCATTTGACTACCACTAATGAGGATCCTGGGTATGACAACGACTACTCTAATCGTCGATATAACGCTTGGCGCCAAGTCGACCCATCAGACAGATCCGGCTGTAAGAGCGGCAGCGCTTATAGCCCTAATTCAAAGGTCGGATGTGGTTATTTGTATAATTTTTACACAGCTGCAGCCAGTAGCGTCGACCACGCTAAAGTTGACGGAACGGCTGATGGCAGCATATGCCCAGCCGGCTGGAAATTGCCAACAGGAGTAGATGCTAGTGGTGACTTTGGCCAACTAGACATAGCTTATGGTGGCACCGGAGCCTATCGAATTGGTGCTCCAGCCCAACTTGCTAATCTATGGTTGCCTACCGGCGCTTGGCAAGGGGCACTTAGTGGTAATTATTTAAATCAGTGGGGTAATAATCAAGGTTTTAATGGTTGGTATTGGTCTTCATCTATCATTTCGGCGATCTACGCTTACAATACTTTATTTGATAGTAATCGTTTGTGGCCTGGTACAGATTCTACCATTCGAATTTGGGGGATTTCGGTTCGTTGTTTAGTTAATTGACATCATGGATTCTCAGATCAAGTCGTCGAATAGCAACGGGAAGTGTGCGGACGCGAATAGTCTGCCCTCAACCCTTGTTTTCTCCCCCAAAAACTGCTACAATATTTGAGTGCGGTTTCTCGTGCGAGTTTTTGTGCAGCACGAAATACCTCAAAAAATGTTAAACCAAACGAAAAGGAAATTATAAAATGGCAGAAAAAAAAGTAGCACTAAATTTAATTCGCAATATCGGCATCATCGCCCATATTGACGCTGGTAAGACGACGACGACAGAGGCGATTTTGTATCGCACGGGCTTGAGCCACAAAATTGGCGAGGTCCACTCTGGCGACACGACGACCGACTGGATGGAGCAAGAGCGCGAGCGCGGAATTACTATCACTAGCGCGGCGGTGACTTGTTTTTGGAAGGACCATAAAATTAACATCATCGATACGCCCGGCCACATCGATTTTACGGCCGAAGTGGAGCGTTCTTTGCGCGTGTTAGACGGCGCGGTGGTGGTTTTTGATGGGAAAATGGGCGTCGAAGCCCAAAGTGAGACTGTGTGGCGCCAAGCTTCCAAGTATGGCGTGCCGCGTATTTGTTTCATCAATAAAATCAATCAAATCGGCGGCGATTTTTATAAATCTCTCGATTCGATTCATGGGCGGCTGACGAAAAATGCTCTACCAATCCATCTACCAATTGGTTTTGAAAAAAACATTAACGGCGTAGTCGATTTAATCGATATGAAAGCCTATATTTATGACGATTTTGCTGACCACGAATTGAAAGTGGCGGAAATTCCGGCCGACATGGTCGAAAAAGCGCAGAATGCGCGCAATTTATTGGTCGAAAAGGCCGTTGAATACGACGACGAACTATTCGAACGTTATCTCGAAAAGGGCGAAGAATCAATTTCGATCGACGAGCTCAAAGGCGCTTTGCGTAAAGCTGTTCTCTCGGGCGAATTCTTCCTCGTGGCCGGCGGCGACGGGCGCGGCGTGATTGTCGAAAAAGTGCTCGACCTCGTCAACGAATACTTGCCCAGCCCAGAGGACATCAAAGAAGTTTGGGGCACCAACCCGAAAAACGGCGACGAAATCAAACGCGACCTCACGACCAGCGAACCGCTCTCGGCCCTCGCTTTCAAAATCGCCACTGATCCATTCGTCGGCAAACTGATTTTCATCCGTGTCTACTCGGGTAAATTGACCTCTGGCGCGACGATTTTGAACGCCACAACTGGTGACAAAGAACGCATCGGCCGCATCGTTCGAATGCATGCCGATAAGCGCGAAGAAATCAGCGAAATCGAAGCCGGCGACATCGCGGCTGTGGTTGGTTTAAAAAACACCGCCACCGGTACAACTTTGTGCGATCCGGCCCACCCGATTCAGCTCGAAAGTATCACATTCGTCGACCCGCCAGTTTCTATCGCGGTCGAACCGAAAACGAAATCCGACCAAGAAAAAATGGGCGTCGCTCTGCAGCGTTTAACAGAGGAAGACCCGACTTTCCGCGTCCACACTAACGAAGAAACCGGCCAAACGATTTTGCAAGGCATGGGCGAACTTCACCTCGAAATCTACATCGACCGCATGAAACGCGAATTCGGCGTCGAAGCCAACACTGGCGAGCCCCAAGTCGCCTTCCGCGAGTCAATCAAAGGCACGTCCGATGTGCAAGGCAAATACATCAAGCAATCCGGCGGGCGCGGACAGTACGGCGATGTTTGGATTAAATTTGAGCCAAACGAAGCCGGCAAAGGCTTCGAATTCGTCGACGCCGTCAAAGGCGGCGTGGTCCCGCAAGAATATCGCTCGGCAGTCAAAAACGGCGTCCAAGAGACGCTCAACAACGGCGTCATCGCCGGCTATCCAGTGGTCGACGTCAAAGCAACGCTGCACGACGGATCGTATCACGACGTCGACTCTTCGGAATTGGCGTTCAAAATGGCGGCCTCAATCGCGACCAAAGACGGTATCAAACAAGCCACTCCAGTCTTGCTCGAGCCAGTCATGAAAATCGTCATCATCACGCCGGAAGACTTCATGGGCGACGTCATCGGCGACCTCAACAGCCGGCGTGGACGCATCGACGAGATGGAAGACCTGATGGGCGGCGCCAAACAAATCACCGGATTTGTGCCGCTAGCCAGCATGTTCGGCTACACCAACGACCTCCGCTCGATGTCCCAAGGCCGCGCTGCCAGCTCAATGGAGCTGTCTCATTATGAAGAAGTTCCGCCGAATATTGCTGCTGACATTATCGAGAAACGCTCTGCGAAGTAATGTCTGAAGAAGTAAAGCCCTCCAAGCATATGTAGACTTTCGGAGGGTTTTTCTTTTGCCAACAATTGTGCTATAATTCTGATATACTGCTATTCTGGAGTAGCGCAGCGGTAGCGCAGGACGCTGTTAACGTCTTGGTCGCCGGTTCGAATCCGGCCTCCAGAGCCATGATAAGCGACTCGCCCGACAGGATGGGTCGTTTGTCTTTACATAGATTGAAAAATGATATATAATGAGGTTATGGCTAAACAAATTTACATTTTTATACTCAGGTGGGTGTCCTGCACGGTCGGATTGTGGATTGTAGTCGAGCTGTTTGGGAAAATTAGCACCGACAGCACCAGCTTCATGGTGGCGACGTTCCTGCTAGCCGGCTTGATTTTCTCGGTCATCAACGCGGTGTTGAAACCGATTTTGACAGTTTTGTCGTTACCATTTTTAATCGTAACGCTCGGGCTGTTCATGCTAATCGTCAATGGATTTTTGGTCTGGCTGACCGTTGCCCTCGCGCCAAACTTAGAGATGACTTTCGGCGCCGCCATCATCGGTGGCTTGGTGCTCAGTTTGATTAATTATTGCATCAGTGGGATTTTAGAAGCGTCTGATACGGAGTAATAATTTCAGGGCTATATCCCCAATTTATGCTACTACCTATTGATTTTTCGGATGAAGTGTGCTATAGTGGGCAGAGATACTTCAAAAAAGTATCTCGGTTACAGACAATTTGGCCAAGTACAGTAGAGAGAAGGATTTCTTCACTCCTGCGACCTTGTTTGGTCTGCAGCATCTTAAAAGAGAAAATAGCCCTTTTGTCATAGCAATGTTGTATGTCCGTTATATCTCAAATCAGTTGAAAATATTTATAATAGCCGGCGGGCTGGAAACGTAAAGGAGGCAGTAATGATTTCTGAAGCATATATAGGCAATGAGTTTGATATTGACGATATTCGTTCGTGGATAGAGTGTCACTTCAGGACTGTTGGTTGGGTACTTTTATCCGAAAAAATGAACACCGTTCATAAGGACGGGGAGATCTTTTTTATAAAAGATATAAATTTGGACGATTTCCTCCGCGTTCGTTTGTGGATAAGTACCGTTAACGGTGATGATCGTACTCTTTTGATAAAAAAAGTTGCACCATGGACCGTTCGGCGAAAAAACGATGTCTACACATTTGGGACGTTTAGGTCCATGAAATTCCATGTCCCTATACGCCTGGACAGGGCTACGAGCTCTCCGCTAGAGAAGGCCTATGTCGGGTACGGGGAATGCTGGATTCACACAGTCGTTAGGCTCTTGGAGTAGCTTTTTTAAGAGGGGTTGGCTTATTCGCTAGTCTCTCCCGATAATCTCTAAATTATTCTCAACCCTGCGACGTTAGTCGTCGCAGGGATTTTTATCGTCAGTTATATTTTTTCCTCCAGTGACTTTGGTGGGTTAACCGGATTTATTGATTTTGCTGGAAATGGTGAGGCGGGCGGGTCTCGAACCCGCGACAACAAGCTTAAAAGGCTCGTGCTCTACCAACTGAGCTACCGCCCCGAATTGGGGTTGATGCGCAAAATCTGTCAATATTGTACCACAAAATCTTGCGAAATGCGAGATTTTTTGATAGAATAGTAGACGATTGCTGGTTTTTCAGCGGTTTTTGGGCGACTAGCTCAGCTGGTTAGAGCGCGTCACTGATAATGACGAGGTCGGTGGTTCGAGTCCTCCGTCGCCCACCATTGGCTTTTTGCATAAAATATTGTATAATATGTAATGTGGATGAGTCAAGAACAGAAATTTTAATAAAAGAAAGGAAATATGGCTGGTAAAAGTTATTTCTACGGTCTGGGTCGGCGCAAAGAAGCTACTGCTTCGGCGCGGTTGATGACGGGCAAGGGGAATATCACAATTAACGGTAAAGCTGCAATCGAGTACTTGTCGGGCAACAGGACTCTCGAAGCGCGTTTGACCGATCCGCTAGCTGCGGTGTCGAAGCAAAAAGATTTCGACATCACCATTTTGGTCAAAGGCGGCGGAATCAGCGGTCAAGTCGGTGCGGCGCAGTTGGCAATTAGCAAGGCGCTGGCGACTATCAACGACGATTTCAAGGGAACTCTGCGCAAAGCAGACTTCCTGCGTCGCGACCCGCGCATGGTTGAACGCAAAAAATACGGTCTCAAAGGCGCCCGCAAGCGCGAGCAGTTTAGTAAGCGTTAAAAGTGGATATTTTCGCGTGATAAATCCCTCGATAATGGGGGGATTTATCATTTTTTATGCTATAATTGACGATATGAACATGAACGAAAAGGTCACGGACTTGATTGCGCAGGCGCATAAAGTCATCATTATTCAAGCGGAAAATGCCGACGGCGATTCGATTGGGTCGGCGGTGGCGCTGGAGGCGATTTTGGAGGGTCTCGGCAAGGACGTTGCGCTGTATTGTCCGGTGCAGGTTCCGACTTATTTGCGCTATATCGACGGTTGGGACAGGATTTCTGATGAATTTGATTTGAGCGCGGACCTCGCGATTATCGTGGACACTACGTCGAAAGTTTTGCTCAGCAAGACGCTGGATCAGTCGGCCGTGTCTGATTGGTTCGGCAAGCATCCGGTCATCGCCATTGATCATCATGCCAGCGTCGAACCGGACTTGCCGTTTGAGGTGAAATACATGATTTCGGATATAGCAGTAGCGACTGGCGAGATGGTTTATGATTTGGCCCGCGAAAATGATTGGTTAATCGATGCGGCGGCGGCCAGCGGCTTATATATCTCGATTCAAGCTGACACATTGGGCTTGACGACCGAAACCGTCGGCGCGCGCCAGTTTGAAATTTGCGCAGAATTGATAAAGTTGGGTGCTAATCCGGCCGAGCTCGAGGGCCGGCGGCGCGAGCTGTCGCGAAAATCACAGCGGATTTTGCATTATAAAGGTGAGTTGCTGGACCGCATCGAATATCATGCCGATAATCGCTTGGCGCTGGTCAAGGTTCCGTTCGAAGAAATCGCCAAATACAGCAATGAATACAACCCGACCATGCTGGTGCTGGACGAAATGCGCCTCGTCGTCGGCGTGGACGTGGCCATCGGCACCAAAACTTATCCCGACGGCAAATTTACCGCCAAAATCCGCAGCAACGTCCCAGTAGCTGACCAAATCGCTGGCTTTTTCGGTGGCGGCGGACATAAATACGCCGCCGGATTTCGAATATATGAAGAGGACGTCGAAAAGGCCGAGAATGAGTTGATTGGGGCAGTGGATAGGGTTTTGTTGGAGTATGATAAGGGGAAAACGGCGGATGTTGCGTAATATGAAGGAGGATTTATGAACGATGGAATATCAAGCGAACCTAATTTAGACACGACAACCACGACTTTGCCTAGTGTGCTTAGTGACCCGAGCGCGATGGACGTGAGCACGTGGATACTGTCGTGTATCCTACTGGCAGCGTGGCTTGTATGTGCTACTATTACGGTAGTGAAATTGTTTAGAACGAAAGACAAGTCTTTGGTGCATAAACTTCTTAGGGTCGGCCTATTGTCTATAGTATTTGCTCTTGTTTGGCTGTGGATTTTTACTGGAGGATTATCTAATTTTATATTTGGAGAATGGGCTGACTCAAGTCCAGACCCTATAACCTTTGGTAATATACTGAAGAGCCTTTGTCTACTATTAATTATAAATATTATCCCGCTTATTATTATGGCTATATCAATCAAAACTTTATGGAAATTGGGGCGTGATAATGGCGACACGACCGCTGTCGATAAGGCGGATAAGCGTGGTGATGAACAAAGAGAGACGCAGCGAGAACCGTTTGATACAAAGGAGGATTTATGAATACGGCAAATACTAACTTATTTAATAGTGGCCCAAGCATAATTGAGATAGTTTTGACGGTTGTTTTATATGTTATGGTGGCAGTCTGGATATTATGTGTCATCATGACGGCCGTAAAAATTATCCGGAACAAAGATAAGCTTTTGAAAGGCAAGGTTTTAAGCATTATTTTGTCGTCGGTTTTATTCGCTCTTGGTTGGTTTTGGCTCCGTTTGTTTTTAACGTATCAAGACCCGATGGGAATCTCTATAGGCGAGCCGGCGCCAGTGACTTTTGTCACTGTCATAATTGGTATTTTTCTGTTTACACTCAAATATATTGCGCCGCTTTTCGTTATATTCATAGCATTTAAGATGTTATTAAGCTTGCGACGCGATAAGTCTGTGATGACCGGCCCTAATGCAGAATCTAAAAACAGCGAGGAGCGCAAAGATGCTAAAATTCTATAACACATTGACACACAAAATCGAGGCGTTCAAGCCTCTGAAGAAAGGCCAAGTCACGATTTATTCTTGCGGGCCGACGGTTTATGACCATGCGCATATCGGGAATCTCAGCGCTTATATTTATTCGGATATATTGACGCGGTTGGTGAAGTTGGCGACTGGCGAGTCGGTCAAGCGAGTGATGAATTTTACCGACGTGGACGATAAGACGATTCGCGATTCGCGCTTGCGCCACGCCAAAATGGAGCCGATGCAGGCTTTGACGAGTTTGACGCGTGAATTCGAGGGGATTTTTAAAGAGGAAATGCGCGAGGTCGGCAATGATATTTCGGATATTCATTTTGTGCGGGCGACGGAGTATATTAGGCAAATTCAAGAGTTGGTTTTGCGGTTGCTCGGCGAGAGTATCGCCTACAAGGCTGATGACGGAATTTATTTTTCGATTAAGGCTTATCAAAAAACGCGCATTTACGGCCAATTATCGAAAATTTCGGTTGGCAATTCGCGAATTGATAATGACGAATACGATAAGGCGGCAGCCGGTGACTTTGCTTTATGGAAAAAACAAAAGTCGGGCGAACCGGCTTGGGATTTTGAAGTCGAGGGTGAGGATTTTCGCGGTCGGCCGGGTTGGCATATCGAGTGTTCGGCGATGAGCGTCAGCAATCTCGGCCAGCCGTTTGATATTCATACCGGCAGCGTCGACAATATTTTCCCGCACCACGAAAACGAGATTGCTCAAAGCACGGCCGGCGACCAGCCGGAAACGATGGCGCGTTATTTTTTTCATAATGAGCACCTTTTGGTCGATGGGAAAAAGATGAGTAAAAGCCTCCATAATTTTTATAAACTTTCCGATATTACGGATAAAGAATTTTCGCCATTAGCATTTCGATTGTTAGTTCTACAGGGAAATTATCGCAAAAAAACCAACTTTAGTTGGGAAAACCTAGAAGCGGCCAGCAACCGCTTGAATCATTGGAAAAATGTTTTCGAGTTGACTTATCAAACGGAAAATTCGAGCGACGAGGCGCAGCTTGAAAAAGTCAATGAGTTAGTCGACAAGGCCATCGCCGAGATGATGAACGATATGAACACGGCCGAAGCTTTGAAATATATCGACGAGGCTTTCGCGCTATTTTCCGATCCGGCGGACGTTAACCACCTCGCTTTGACCGCGCTAGCAGTCTTTTGTTCGCGCGAACTCGGATTGTCAATAATTTCCCTAACCGACGACATTACCGACAAGCAAAAAAGCAAAATCGTTGAACGCGAAGAAGCCAAGTCGGCACGCGACTTCGCGGAAGCCGACGCCATTCGCGACGAATTGTCGGGCGAGGGCATAGAGTTACTCGACACTAAAAACGGCACGATTTGGCAACGCGCCTAATTTGTGCTATAATGACGGCAAATATTAAAATAAAAAAGGAAAAATATGACACAAGTTACTCAAGATAGTCCGGAAGTCCAAACAGAAGAAGCGCGCATTGCTGAGGCGCGCAAAAAGTTTGATGAATTGCCGCCGGCGGTCAAAAACGAATTGCAAGCTGAGGGCGACAAATGGGAAGAAATGATGAAAGACGGGCTCGACGACGGTTTGTCTGCGGAATCGATTGACAAATCCGTGCAAAACGCCGAAACAGAAGCTAATCAAGCGTTGTCCGGACTCGGCGAAACGGTCGACCCCGATGAAGCAGCCGCCATCGTGACGCGGGAAAAATTGGCCGGCAAAGATGACGCGACGATTGCTAATACTTTGGCAGGACAAAAGCAGGCCGAAATTTTGCGCAGTGGCGCGCCCACTGAGCAGATTGAAAAAATCATCGACGCCAATGGCATAGATGCAGCCGCCGCCGCTTATAATATTGCCAAAGATGGTCTGACTATACCGGAGGCCGAATTCATCGGCAATAAAGTATTGACAGGCGACCTGAACGGCCAGCCGGACAAGAGCGAAAATGAAGTGGAAGCGGCCCGCGAGGACATCGACAAAGCCTTAGAAGTTAGCGACGAGTCGCTAGAAAAACAGGCAGAAGTGGCCGAAATAACTGGCGACGAAGCCAAAGTGATTGACCTCGAAAAAATTCGCCAACGCAAAGAGAAAGAGGCGCAAAAAAACGCGGATGAACGAATAATCGACGACGAATTACTCAAACAAGCTCGCGAACTCGCGGCTTAATCAATTTTTCTTGACGATTTTGTGAATAATGGAATCCTCGCCGGTTTTGTAATAATCTAAGTTTTTGACATTCAATTTCCGCTTGACAACGTATTCACGCAAAACGACCTGCAAGCAACCGGCCACTGGAATGGCGATGAAAATACCAATCAAGCCGCCGCAATAAGTGCCGGCGACAACGGCCAGCAATACCGTCAGCGGAGAAATATTGACGGTTCGCGCGAAAATTTTCGGCACGAAGATATTATTTTCAATCTGTTGGTAAATGAAGAAGTAAATGATGAAAATCAACATAGCCGGCAGGTTATACAGCGCCAACAAAGCCGCCAAAATCACACCGGCGATAAAGGCGCCGAACATCGGGATAAAGGCGCAGACGAACACTATCATCATGGACGGCAATATGACTTCCTGCGGTAACGGCAGGAAAGTGCCGACCACCAACAAACCAAGCCCAGTCAAGCCGGCGCTGATACTGGCGATGACGGCAGTGCCATTGACATAGCCCGAAACGACGTCGTACATCTTATTAACAATCATCCGGTGATGTTCGCGCTGTTTGGGATTTTTGTAAACTAATCGCCAAAACCGTTCCGCCCACATCGGTCCCTCGAGCAGCATGAAAAACGTCATGACGACGACCATAACGGCGACGATGATGCTGTTGAGCAAGCCGCCAAAGGCATTGACAATCCCTTGTAAAGCGTCTGAGGTGAAGTTGCTGGCGTTGTTCTGCATCTGCTCGACGATTTGGGTATATTGGGCTTCCAAATTATAGTCAGCTGCCACATCGTGTAGCCAGCCGGTCGAATTTTTCAGCCAGTCCAATGTGTCGGGCAGGTTCGCCGTGAAACCAGCGAGCTGGCTGACGAATAGCGGCACCAATGCCCAAATCACGACGGTCAAAATCGCCAAAATAGCAATCATGACCAACAGCGTCGCCAGAACCCGCACTTTGATATATTTAGTCAAAAACGACACTGGCCGGTCGAAAATAACCGCCAAAAAGAACGAGATGAATATAATGGCCAGCGCCGGCCGCAGCCAAACAATCGCCGCGATGCCGGCCGCGAAAGCCAACACCACCAAACAGACGCGAGCGACGGTCTGGGCAGAAATCTCCAATCTTATTTTTGGCGCGCGCGACATCTAATCTTCGGCCTCCTCGATGCCACCATCGTATTTCTTCATCATGTCGGCCAACCGCTCAGCGTGCTCTTTTTCGTCACCGATAATTTCTTCAATCTGGGCGATGTCGGCCGGATCGGTCAAAACCTCCAATAATTCGAGGTAACCGTGAATTGCCTCGTTCTCATCCTCCGCATTAGCCGCGATTATCTTCGCGACAGTGTAATTTGCTTTGCTCATATATCCTCCTTTATTTTATACACAGCAGTATAACGCAAAACCTCGTTAAGCACAAGGGGGTTGACTTTTCGCTTCAAGTGTGATATAATAGAGGGATAGGTATAATTATCTACACGATAGGAGTATTCTCCCCCCACTTGCATCCCCCCCAAAACCCTGCTATAATAATAACCACAAGCAGAAACCCCTCCCCCAAAAGACCTACCAAACTACCCTAAATATTAATCTTAAAAAAATATGCCGGTAAACTAGTTAGATCACAAAGGAGAACTAATATGCAATCTCTCACCCAAACCATCAATATCAACATCACTAATACCCCAACCATCCCCAACGCCGGAGAACTAGCAGGCTCCAGTGGCCCCCTAAACTCCCTCTCAACCTCCATCTCAAACTTCCTCTCATCCCTCCCGCCAATCATGATAGCTCTCCTCACGCTTAGTCTTATCTCAATACTACTCATCATCGCCCACATCCTAACCCGCAATAGTAAAACTACCGCCAAAAGAACCATCCATAAAGTTACCACTACATCCCTCATCCTACTCCCACTACTAACCATCCCCACCATCGCCATCATATCCAACACCCACCCCAACGCTCAAGCCACTTCTAATCTCTCATCCGTCACCCCAGCCATTGACATAAACATCTACAAAGACACTTTAACTGGACCCACTACTAAAACAGCCAATAGCACCACCACAGTCACCACCGACAACTACAGCGGCTATACCCTATCGGCTAAGCTAAACCAAACTCCAGCTATCAACACCACCAACAACATCACCCTCACCCTCAACAACGAAAAACTAACCGAAAACAGCATAAACATCTATACTAATGAAACAAACACCAGCCCCAGCACCCAAGACCATACCATAGCCGTCACAGTACCACAAGATATCCAATCAGGTACCTATAAATACAACATCACCTATGATGTAATAGACAACCCCTCAACCACCATGCAATCAATGACTAAAGCCAAATGTGACGCACTAACACTAAACGAAACCATCACATTAAGAGACGCCAGAGACAACCAAGAATACCGAATGAGGAAGTTGGCTGATAATAATTGTTGGATGGTGGATAATTTGAGGTTGGAGTTGATAGACGGTATGCAGTTAACGCCGGATGATACTAATGTGCCCGAAACCAAGACCGTCGCTCTTGCTAGTGGTGGGAGAGCAAATGGTAGTAATTTTACTAGTTCGGGCTATCTAACCATAGACAATACCAATAAGTATAGCCCCAACTATATCAACTACAACGCTTGGCGTCAAGTTAAACCCGATGACCCGAATATGTCAAACACCACTAAATGTCGAACTGACGACGGCAGTACATATAACGTCGACTCGAAAACCGGTTGTGGTTACCTCTATAACTTTTACACAGCAACCGCCAGCACCACAGATAATACTAAAAACATCAATTACTACCCCGCCAAAGACTCCATCTGCCCAAGCGGTTGGAAACTGCCCACAGGCTTGTTGGCCTTAAGCGACAAAACCAACGACTTTGCTAAACTCGATTTAGCCTATGCCGGTGGCAATGGCGGAAGCCATAACTTAGCCAATCCCGACACCCAAAACCTGTGGCTGTCGACGGGTGTTTGGCAGGGAACTTTTGGCGGCGACTACATCTCAAGTCTCCGCGACCAAGGTTCGTTTGGCCGCTACTGGTCTTCGTCGGTCGTCTCAGCGAGCAATGCTTATAGCGCGTATTTCTACGGTAGCGGAGTCAACTCAGGTAGCGGCAGCTATGGTCGACACTACGGGTATGCGGTTCGTTGTTTGGTTATTTAGGGTCTGTGCAGGTTTTCAGTAAAAATAAAACGCTAGGAATTTATGAGATTGGGTGCGGACCGTGCGAATGCTAAGGGGATGATCTCAAAGAAACTAATAAAATAGGCGACCGGTAATCCGATCGCCTTTTTTGTTGATTCTCTCCTCTCTTCATCCATTGGTAACGCGGCCAGCTGCCATAATGATGGAGTTGGCCGGGACTGGCATACTCATATCAGATACGGTTCTGCCATTCATTGTGATGGTTTGACCATCGGCTGTAATGCCGGCCAAAGCCAAGCATTCCGCCAGAGTCATACCTTGCCGCCAACCGTGCTCGGTTGTGATGTTACCCAGATTGCCTACAGTAACGTGAGACGTTTCCGTGGACGCGGCTTCTGCTACGGTCTCTTTGACCGAGGCTGTGTCGTTCCTTTCCATACTATTCACCTCCTTCCATGACGTTTTGATTATTTTTCAAGTGCCAGAGAACATGCTTGTCAAAGGCAAGTCCTCGGTAGAATCGGGTTAATTGGGCGATAATTTGTCCGGATAGCACAATGGCAGGGTGAATGACGGTGCGGGCTGCACATGGTAAATCGAGCGCCTCGCTGTCATCAAATAGCCAGTTGTCAGCATAATCCTGCGACTCATCATAACGAATGGGCCGCAGACAATGTAATTCCAATTGTTCACCGCCAATTCGGCCGTCCATATAAAACGGGACTTTAGCCACATTGGACTTGATAGCCTGCCAAATTACTTGGCGGCTGGTCATACTATCCACGCCACTAATTATGACTCCGTCCAGCGTTGTATCGGCAGTTACGAGTTCGTCGTGTGGTGTTACTTCACACTCCGCTCCCATAAACTGCGCAAAATCAAACGCAACCTGGACTTTGCTCTGGCCAATATCGTTGGTTCGATAGATCAGCTGACAGGGAATGTTGTGAGGCTCTACGTCATCTCGGTCCCAGATGTGAATCGTTTTTACGCCCAACTTAATCAGCGGTAAAAACAAAGCACTGCCGATGCCACCCATTCCGATGATATGCACCGGCCAAGTAAACTTGGCTGGATCGAAAATTCCGGACTGGCCATAGTAACTAACGTTTGAGTTTTGCACGTTTACCACCTCCTCTTGATCTGTGACTTGTGGGGATATTCAAATCGAGACTATACAATTCGCTTTCCTCATACGAGTACAGGCCTGACGAGAAAGAAGCCGGTCTGGCGACGCTCACTTTGTCAGCAATTTCGGCATCACAAAGAACCTGTATGCTGTCATCGATCACCTCGTCAAATACCAGGCGAGCTGGTATTTGAACTCGGAAAGGCTTGTACATATCCAGGCGGATATCGTATTCGCCACGCTTGTTCACCACCAAGCTGACCATCCAGGGACAGTCATATCTGGCGATTTGTCCAGTGTCAATAGCGGAAAAGTAGGCCCGCATATCGACGTGCGAATGCCACTGTAAACGCATTCGACCGGGATCTTCACCTTTTCTGACCATTTCCGTCATATGTAGAGCAATGACTTCGGCGTCAGTATCGACGCTGGCATTAGTCACGCTCTGTTTTAAGATGAAGGCTTCGGTAATCGTTAAACTACCATCTGCTAGTTGGTCAACATAGCCGAAACCGGCTATTTCATATTGACAACTTTTAGTAAAACCCATGACCATTTGCCAAACATTGTGTGGCATATGGACGGTAACGAACTCGTTCTCAGGTTCGTTTACTGCACGATACTTACTGCTGGTATTATTGAACATTGTAAACCTCCTCCTAATCCAATCTACGAAACATTAACGGTATGCAAGCTTGGTGCTCAGACACAGTGTTGAGCTGTGCTGTTACGAAGGCGGCTAATTCCAGCCAGTGTCGCCCCGAGGTTAAACGAGGTATCACACGATAATCTTTACCGAATCCGCTGTCGTTATAGTCGGGGCAAAGGCTATCATAATGAAGACATTTGGGTAGTCTACGTTTGCCGGACCGAACACACTCAGCGAACCAATACTTACACTCGTGGTCCTTGGGATATTCTCCACCGAGGTGAACCACCCAATCGCCGCGATCGTATTCGTGCCCGTCATAGTGAACACTGGCGCTGATATTAAATATTAACGAACCTCGCGCATACGACACTTTCGTCAGCCCCTTTAACATAGCGAAGTTGGCTACCAACTTTGCGAACTGACGTTCGACGTATGACTCACGATTCAGTAAAGTCGCGGCTAGTTGGTTTTTATCCCGTTCGAGTTGTCTGCCAATTTTGGCTTGCTCATCAACAGCTACGCATAGCCGTAGTTCAACCTGCTGCATTGCCTGCTCAAGCTCAGCCTGTTCACTGCCATCACGTTTCTCTTGCTTGCATAACTTGATATACTTTGCTAGGCCGCGTTTGATAGAAACAGCCCCTTTCTTTTCTGTCGGTTCATTGTCATCGATCGTCGCGAAACAGTTTGGTATGTCGAGCTGGTCTTGAGGATTGACGTGATGCAAAATCGCTACCGCCAACTCAGCAGCCTGAGCGTAACGTCCAGCGCGCAGATGTTGATTGATAATACTCGCCGACTCCCCGAAGCAAAACCATCTCCGGCTATAGTAGTAGTTAGGGTATCTATTGCGCTCATCACCGTCACTATCGTAGCACCAGTCCAACAATGCAGACCGTGTTCGAGTGGCATGTAACCACCTATACTCATCATTCGCGCCTCTTTGATATGTTGCGACCTGTCCTAAAAACAATCGATAGTCACCAAAGTCATAGGTTGCACCTTGGTATTCAACTCGCACTTCGACGTCGAGCATAATCCCTCGGTGATCTCCTGTCGACTTAATGGTTATGCCAGTCACTCCTTCGAGTTGATGCAGACGCTTATACTCGATTGCAAATTTTCGGTTTCTTTCGTTTTTGTAATTCACGTTCTGCAACTCTTTCTGTTTGACGCATAAACCATTGAGTCTAAACTGCAACTCGCTAGCTTTTTCGCCAAGCTTCTGAATTGCTGCTTCGTCATTGCTGATTTGGCATTTCAAATCTTCAACTTTAGCATCATAGTCCGCAATGAATTCTTTACGAAAATCATCAGTTACTTCAACGGCCATTTCTTCACCTCCAATCAGTATAGTCTCAATCTGTCATTTTGAGAATCAGTTATAAAAGAACATAAGGGGGCAACAAGGTTACCCGCCTTATGATTGCTCCTTAATGCCTACCATTATATATATATATATATATATGTCAAGCATAAGCTGTTCAACCGCTGCGTATGGGGCTTTTTCTTTTCCTTGAATACGCATACTGGCTTCAGAGTTGTTTGGTTAGATAGCTTCGTGCTTCGTCAGCCCTAATCTTTGCACCGCTGCAACATAAAACCATGAGTTAGGGCCACCGTCAAAGTATCAGTGGCATCGTTCGGCTTTGGAATCTAGTCAAGTTTCAATCCTCATCGGAAGTCCTGAGTGACTGCCCTACAAAAAAACGCTATATATGGTATATAAACCCCCACATATAGCGTTTTTGTCGGTCTAAGTGACTGTTACTCGCGGATTTAAGTTCTCTATAGCTTCAATGAAGCTGTGATTCTTCTCATAATTGAGAATAACGACCCCAGACTTGCGATATCTGGCGTCAAATTCTATATATTGTTCACGGAATTCGTTTTCCGCTTTGATTTGCCACCTGCAAATATATTTTGCATAGAGGAATACGTTTGGTTTTCCTCTAGCAAACTGCAGTGGATATGGTTCAACAGTATAACGAGCGTCCGTAAGTTCCTCAGCCATTTGCAGGTTGAGGAGCATGGTGTCACCATTGTCGTAAAGCTCTGTCAATTTTTGCTGGAGAGAGTTGCGTTCAATAATCCGCACAATCTTCATTTGCTCGTCGAAACCTGGGCCATACTTATCCATTAACTCGCCCATCCGTTCGTCGTACCTGGAACCTGCCGGAGCAAAGAATAACAGCAAAAACTTGATATGGTACTTGTCGTACACCTCCCTCAAAAAAGGAGTAATCTCTAACGGTTTGTCGTCCAGCAGAATTAATCCATTTTCCATTTTTTTCACCTCCAAAATGTAAAACCAAAAAAGCCGACACATCAAAGTGCTAGCCCACTTGATGTCGGCAAAAATAACTTGATTTATATCATACTATAGTTGTGACGAAAATGCAAGGAGTTGTTCTGTAAGCATAACGAACTCAAACCCTAAACCACCCACACTTCCCAAAACCCCCAAAAAGCGACATACTGTTCCTTGTAAACATCACATAAACAAGGAGAAACAAATATGTCGCCAATAACTATTATAACTAACATTAACCAACTCACCAAAACAAAGCTAGCCCCAGTCTTACCTAAAAAATGGCTACCCCAGTTTCAATTCGGGCTAAAAGCCTATAGCCTTAGGACTTTCCACAGCGCTAGTAGTAACGCTCGCCAGGTAGTAGCTAATCCTAATACAGCCTCTCGTAAGAGTGAAAGGCTATTGGCTAATATTGGACTGGCTGCTAATTTAGCTACCGCCTTTGACAATCTCAACCTTATTAAAGCCTCTAGCTATGTCAACTGCGACCATTCCGATATGAATGGTCTAACCGCCTTTGTCGGTGCCGTGCAAACTAGAAATGGTCGGGCTATCCCGTGTCTAATTGAAACTACCTATAGTGATAGGTTACCAGGTCCCAGCCTAACAACATCTCCTAAGCGTAAGTTAGCTCTTAGACAAGCCCGAGCTGAGGAACGCCAGCTCATTGGCTTTACCGAACACTACATTAACGCCTTGCAAAGTCTAGCAAGTCGTCTAGGCTTTTGGCCTAAACTAGTGTTTGACAGAGGCTTTGGCAATAAGAGCTTGGTAACCTATCTTGATGCAGCTGGTGCAACTTTTTATATTAGGTTGAAAGCTGGACGGTTCGTAGAGCTAGACGGCCAAAGCATAGAAGTTAAGCGACTAGTAGAAAACGATACCATCATTAACCTATTCGGACTAAAGCTCAGAGTGGTTCGTTCACCGAAGAGTAGACGAGCCACAGAGCCCTGGTATATACTGACCAACGACCTTACTAGTACAAAAGCTAAGATAGTAAAGATTTACTACCATCGCTTTGAGATTGAAGAAACCTTCAAGGATTTAAAACATATCTGGAACCTTAAACGTACTAGGCTAAACAAACCTAACAGCCTGAAGGTCATCCTTTGGTTAGTTAGTATTGGTATTGCCTCACTGTATAAAGTAACTAAACCTACCAAACAAACTGTACGTAAGCGTCATAAGAAGAAACGTAACTCCTGGTTGCGCCAGGCTTATGAACAGTTACAGCGGGCTAGTAGTTTGGTTTTGTGGGGGATGGGGTGAGGGGGATTGGGAAGTGTGGGTGGTTCAGACTCAAAACTCTGCCCCACCCACACTTCCTCACCCCGCCCCCATAGACCCTAACCTCACCAACTCGTACATCACTCGTACCCAAGACAAAGCTTTCTTAGGATTAGCTAGACAGTAGCGT
>JAISBI010000034.1 GCA_031266275.1 Candidatus Nomurabacteria bacterium
ACATATTTTCTCTATGCTCGCAAAAGCACAGATGTTGAGGACAAGCAAGTTTTGTCTATTGAGGCACAAATCGCCGAACTGCGAAAATACGCCAAAGATAACGGCTTGGTGGTGGTTGATATTATCATTGAGAAAAAATCCGCCAAAGTGCCAGGCAGACCAAAGTTTGGCAAAATGTTGGAACGCATACAAAACGGCGAGGCGAGCGGTATTTTGGCGTGGCATCCCGACCGTTTGGCACGAAACTCCATTGACGGCGGACAAATTATCTATCTGTTAGACCAACGCAAACTTGCCGATTTGAAGTTTCAAACATTTTGGTTTGAAAATACATCTCAAGGCAAGTTTATGTTGAATATAGCGTTTGGGCAGTCCAAATATTATGTGGACAATTTGTCCGAGAATACCAAACGTGGACAGCGTCAAAAAGTGCGTCGGGGCGAGTTTCCTGGACACGCTCCGTTTGGCTATTACAATAATGTGAAAAACAAATCTATCCACATTGACGCACGCCAAGCCGAGTTTGTCCGCAAGATGTTTGAGATTTACGCCAAAGGCGACAGCCGTTTTCAAGATATTTCGGATTACCTGTTTGGCTGTGGCGTGAAAACCAAAGGTGGCAAGCCTTTTCATAAAGATAGAATAAAGCAGACTTTAACAAATCCGATTTATTACGGGCATTTTATATATTGCGGCGAGGTTCACGAGGGCAAGCACCAGCCGATTATTAGCAAAAAGTTGTTTGACAGAGTTCAGAGCGTTGTTGTGCGTCGTAGCCACCCGACCAAAGGCTTGATTGAGCCGCAACCGTTTTGCGGATTGCTGCGTTGTTCGTGTGGTATGAGCGTTACCGCCGAGCATAAGATTAAGCGTCAAAAGTGCGGTAATGTTCATAATTATGTGTATTATCGGTGTAGTCGGAAAAGTCGGCAGGTGCGATGTGTGGAAACGGCGGTGCGTTCGGAGGTGGCGGACGAACAGTTGAGCGATTTGTTGGGCGGTTTTGCTCTGCCTGTGGCGTGGGCGGACAAAATGCGTGAAATGGCGGAGCGGGACGAGAACGCCGAGCAGAGCCAAAATGACGGTGCGATTGAGAGTTTGAGGGTTCGGGTTTCGCATTTGTCCGAAAAACTTGGGCGATTGCTGGACAGTTTTTTGGACGGTGTGATTGAGCGTGAGATTTATGTAGCGAAAAAAGCCGAAATTATGAGCGAAAAGAAAACTTTTGAGGAGCAAATCAGCGATTTGTCGCTGGGCGTTTGCGGTTGGGTTGAACCGCTCAAAAACTGGTTGAAAACGGCGGTTTCTCTCTGTGAGATTGCTAAATCGGACGACCAAATCGCCAAAAAGAACCGTTTGTTGGAAATCTTTGGGTTGAACCTGTTTTTGGTTGATAAAAAAATAGTCGCCGCAGGCGACCCAAATCCCAATTCCCCCCTTTCTGTCCGCCCCTTTGGGGCGGATTATGACCTCTGGATTTTGCTCCGCAAAATCCGATTAACTATGTCGCAAAGCGACACTGAACTTAACGCAAAAATCGCCCCAAATGGGCGATCGGAGCGGACATTATCAGAAAATTGTTGGAATGTGGAGGTGTCGGCGGGATTCGAACCCGCGATGTAGAATACGGTTTTGCAGACCGTTGCGTTCGACCGCTCCGCCACGACACCAACGGTTTCATTGTAACATAGAACTTTATTTCTTGCCACCGCGCAGGGCGTCGAGTAATTCGACGGGCAGCAGGATGGTGCTTTTTTGGCTGGGTTCGGAAGAGATGCGCTCCAGCGTGTTCAGGGTGCGAAGCGAGATTGCCGCCGGATTAGTCGATAATAATTTCGCAGCTTCGGCGAGGGTGTGGGCGGCGGATTTTTCGCCTTCGGCGTTGATGATTTGGGCGCGGCGTTCGCGCTCGGCTTCGGCTTGTTTGGCCATCGCGCGTTTCATGTCGGCCGGCAATTCGATGTTTTGCAATTTGACGCTTTCGACGTCGATGCCCCATTTATCCGTTTGGGAATCGACGATGGTTTTGATTTGATTGGAAATTTCGTCGCGTTTGGCCAATAGGTCGTCTAGTTCGACATTGCCCGTCACGTCGCGCAAAGCGGCTTGGGCGAACTGTGTCGTCGCATAAACATAATCAGTGGTTTCCAGCGTCGCTTTGGCCGGATCCAAAACCCGAAAATACACTACTGCGTCGACACCAACGGTGACGTTGTCTTTGGTGATGACTTCTTGTTTCGGTACGTCGATTGGCGTCGAGCGGACGTCGACCCGCCGAATAGTTTGAAAAATCGGCACCACGACGCGCAAGCCCGGCTTGCGCACGCCAGTGAATTTACCCAGCGTCAGCACCACCCCGCGCTGATATTGATTGATAACTTTGATGCCACTCAAAACGAAAATGGCGATGATAATTATAAGAACCGTGATTGCTTCCATATTCCTCCTTTTGCCTGATTATATCATACTTCAGCGCACAAAAACAGCCCCGCGTGAGAGCTGTCCCTGCGAATTGCAAATTCGAAATTACTTTTTGACTTTTTTCAGTGCCAAATAATAATTAGCAAACGTCGCTTCGACGTATGGCCCGACCCAAATGGCAGCCAAGCCGAAAGTGATGCCGACCAATAAGTACCAAGGAATGAACGACAGCCCGAGCACGAAATACTCGCCTTTGTGGCCATCCATCATTTCGATGGATTTTTTCTGTGCGTCGCCGGCGTCTATTTTTTTGTCATCAGCCATGATGAAAAACATTTGCGAATAAGCCAAACTTTTGACGATGCCGGGAATCACGAACAGCAGCGTCCATAGGCAAACGAAAACCGTATAGCGAATATAACCGACGAAGCCGCGACCAAAATTGCCGTCTTTGAACCCAATCATGATGTCTTCGACTTTTGGTTTTTTGCCATGTATGACGATGGCTAAAAAGATGGTCGAAAACGACAAAGAAACGCCTCCGGAAATCAATATTGCGCCGGCGCCAAACGTGACGTACGACAACGCGCTCGACACAATCATCACCAAAATATAAATCGCCAGCAAAACCCATATTTTGCCCTCGATTGCCTGTCTGGCAGCAGTTTTTAATGCTTTTCTATCCATTTTTCCTCCTCATCCAAGTGGAATTAATAATTTTACAACTTTATTTTAGCACTATCTCAAATAATTGCAAGTAGTCGCCCATCATGCGCGGGCCGGAAATAGTCGGCAGATAGTCGAGCAATTGGGCGTGCAAGATTTTCGACAGTTCGTCGTCGTTTCGCCAAATCTGAATGGACTGGCGCATATTTTTATATAAACTAGCCAGCTCTTCGGCTTCATTTTTGCCGTCAACCCGCAAGTATGATTTGGCTGCGACGTCTGCCACGCCGCCGTCGTTGGTCGAAATCAAAATATCGAGATTGATGATGTCTTTTTCCCAACTGGTGCCACAGGCTTCCCAACCGACGATGGGCACGTTAATCGAAGCATTGGAGCCGACGGACAGCGCGATGGCTAATTCTTCGTCGTAATCTTGGATATAACAAACTCGTTTCTTCAATTCCGCATCGCCGTCGATGGTGCGAAGAAGTTGTTGCATTTTGTCATGCATGACTTTGTCGTCCAAAAAGGCTTTGCCAGTCAATATATAATAAGCATCGTTTTCAATCAAGATGTTTTTTATTTCCGCTAGGTCGGTAAATGGCAGCCACGGGCGTTTGTAGTCGGCGAAGCGCCGTTTGAAATCGAACAAAAAGGCGTCTGCCGGAATTTGCACCGGCTGGCCGTATTGGTCGACGCGGTTTTTGAGCACTTCGTTCAGTTTTGTCCGGCCGATAGCTTTGAACTTTCTGATATCGACGGGCTCCAGCGGGACGACTTTTCCGACGCGATTTTTGTCATCGAGAATTCCGGTCGCGCGGTATTTTTCCAAAGTTTCCGGCAACGCCCATTTGTCTATGTCGATACCGTTGGTAACCGCCGCAAACTTCACTTTTCGGCCCATCAAATCATGATAATCGGCGACTTTGGCGTGCAGTTTGCTGACACAGTTTCTCTTGCCGGATAATTCGATGGTCAGGGTCGACATTTTGATATGATTGTCGCGAGAAAACATCGATCGGACAAATTCCCAGACGACTCTGCTCTGGATATTGGGCAGGACGATTTTTTCGAATTGCTTCATGGTGTATTCGCTTTCGGCTAATTGCACCAAAGTGTGATTGGTATAGAGCGCCCGTTTGCGCACGAAGCGCACGGCGGCCGTCAAATCCATGCCGCCAGTCACTAATTCGTCCAACCAAGCGACCGCCGCAAAAGCCGTCGCCGCTTCGTTCATTTGGACCACGCTGGGACTGGCGCCGAATTTACGCAATGCTCGCCAACCAGCGAAACCGAGTGAAGCTTGTTGGAGCAACCGCCCGTCGCCCGACATTTCCCCCGCGTATAATTCACCAAAATCATCCGAGCCCATCGTAAAAATCGTAGTCGAGCCGATGGTTTTGAGATAAATATCGAGTTTGTGTGTGCGACGATGAGCACAGTTTATTTTGAAATCCGCAACTTTTTGAAAGCCGAAATCTTCCGGCCGGCGCGTTTGCCAAGTTTCTATCTGCTCACCGTCCACCATCGACTGATGCATTTCCCGACGATAAAACGGCGTCACTAAAACGAACGGCAAGCCCAAACTTTCCGCTATGCGCCGCGTGTCAGCCGCCAAGATACCCAAACCACCGGCGCCTTTAATGCCGTTTGCCATGTCATAAAATTCCAATGAAAAGTAGGCGTATGGTTGTTGGTTGGATAATTTAATTCCGTTCATGCTTTTTAGTATAACATAAAAATCATCTATAAAAAATAGTTGACTATTTAGAATTGCTTGTGTTATTATAGATGCGTATGGAAAAAATATTAATAACTATTATCATTTCAATAATTGTGTTAAACCTCGTTTTATTACCTGTTTTAACATTAAAAATCAAAAGGTACCTGCGCAAACATGGTTTAGCGCAGACCAAAAAACAATCGGCGTCAAAAAACAGCAATGTCGACATTATTGATGTCAATAAAATCGTCAAACGCTACCAACGACGCCGAATTGCCATGCACGCCGTGCCGATTTTAGTGCCGGTTTTGACATTTGGCATGATGCTGGTGGCTGTCAATTGGCTACACGCTGAACCGATCCAGACGGCTGGTTATTGGTCTGATTATGCCGACAGCAGTTGGCTGAACGCCGACGACAAACGCTATTCGGAATACGGCGCCAACGCCATCGGATCCAGCGCTGAATTCCCGTACCTGATTGAGACGGCAGCTGAATTCGCTTATTTGGGTGTATCGGGCGAGAGCGGCGAATTTGCTGGGCAATATATCAAATTGTCGCGCGGCTGTAATTGCGAAGAGCCACTGACCGAAATTGATTTTTCGGCGCACTATTGGGATCCGGTCAGCCTGTACGGCGGAGCAATCGGTAGCATGTACGACGACGACGTGATTACACATATTGACGGGAATAATGTGGCGCTTGTCGGAGTGAAAATTGACGGATATAAACGGGCCGAACGAGTAGTGGTTTCGTGCTACGAGGGCGGTGAATATTCGTCGGGCTGCCAGTCAGATAGCTATCGTGGCGATGTAGTTCCTCCGGCACCGGGTGATGAAGCGAGCTATTTGGTTGAGGATACTGGATTTTCATTGGCGGCCGGTAGCTCGGGATTATTCGGCGAACTTTATAAAGTCCGCTTGGCCAATTTTCGATTGATTGCTCCGTCTATTCAAATAGCTCATTCGTCTGGGTTCATCGACGAGACAGTTTATAATAATGATTGGCAACCTATGAGCACTCAAGATGCTGTCGGTTCGTTAGTGGGATCGGCTCGACGGACTCGCATACTCGACAGTATTGTTTTGGACCCAGATATTGACGTGGTCGGCGGCGGTGGATCAATTGGCGCAATGACCGGCGGCATGATCGGCTATGCCTCAGGCTATGTCTATACCATCAATGACCATGTCAACGGTGGTGATGTCAAATGGCGGCCGGCAGCTATCGACGACCTATCTAGCGTGGCGTACCACGAAGACATTATGACTTATGGCGAATATTTGACTCGTTACGGTGGGAGTTATGAGGACTATGAAGATTTTGCAGGTGCCCTTTGGAATAAATACGATGACTACATTATATTTAACACAAATTCTGATGGTATGTACAGCACAATAGCACTTGGCGGATTGATTGGCGTAAATTATCACAGCGCCGTGATGAATAGTTCGACCAGCACGCGTTTATTGTATGATTTGTCTAACTTATCTTTAGATATAACTGAAGACAGATTGGAAAAATATTGGCAAATGGAGTGCTATAAGGAAGACGACGGCAGTGTCAATCTTGATTGTTACTGCAGCGGCATGATAGATACACTTGGAGCTTTGGGAATGAATGGCCACGAAGAATTTCGGTATCCATCTGCCCAACAAACCCTCGACCGTGAAACTGGCGGCGGCGTCGGCATTGGCGGATTGATTGGAATATCGTTAGATGCCAGTGCTATTTTGGCCTGCATTATGAATTCATATGCCATTGCAGATATAGAGCTCGTCGGCCAGACGGTCAAAGATGGCAGCTATGGTGAATATATGAATTATAGCGGCGCATCTATCGGCGGGTTGGCTGGCTTCATCAATGATACGTCGGTCAATAGTCATGCCAAGTTAAACTTGAGCATCGCCAAAGATGACGGCAGCTACGCCGCTGCGCAGGGTTGGGATAGTGATTATCCGGGATATTCAGGAATTGGTAGCTATGAATATTACCATCATAGCACTATCGGCGAAGTATTTGGTGGGGTCGAAGCGGGAAATCCCGTATGTGAGCCTCGTGATGAGTGCGATACTTGGGATAATAGACCAGATCTAGACATTTATTGGGACGATCCGAACTATTACCCGATTACTGATAATTACTATGAAGCCGGCAGCAAGTACAAAGGTGTTGGCGGGACTGAAGACGAAGAGGATACTGGGCGGTCCGTGGCGGACAGAGAGTGGCTGTGTGATGTCAACGACCCAAACAATTGCGGTTGGGAGGACAAACTAGTATCAATTTGCGACCTAGACGACCCCGATGTCTGTTGGCCTAATAATACCGAAACTTTCTATAAATTTGCTGAGACTTATAATTCAAATGCGGATTTGCTGGCAAAATTAACCGCTGGACTCGACGATGTTGCGAGAATAGTGCGCGGACACTTGGTCAACAGCAAGATGTTAGCGCCCGAAGTGGCCGAATGGTTCGCCGATCACATCAGCACATGGACTGAAGACGATGGCCAAATCGTCCTAGACTCGCAATTGCAGATAGCTGGCGCTCAACCCGACAATGAATGCCGACTCAAACCGTTCATACCGCGCATGCCAGACACTGGCCGACTGTTTAACGACGACGGCAACGTCAACAAAGCTTCCATCTACGGCCTCGCCATCGTCACGTCAGCGATTGCGGCCATCGAAGTCGTTTTGACAGTATTTTTCAGTGCCATCACCGACAATGTGAAAGCCCGCCACTTCAAAAAGCAATCTTGAACGACGCAATCGAAATATTTATGCTATAATAAACTCTGGAGGGCACGCTGAGGTGTAGCCAAGCGGTAAGGCAGCGGGTTCTGGTCCCGTGATCGTAGGTTCGAATCCTACCACCTCAACCAAGTATCATCGGTCGTGCGCTTCGCGTTTGGAGTGTTTGCAGCCGCAATAGTTTTGACGGTATAGATTCAGATTACGCGACAGCTCCAATGAGCGTTTGTAACCGTCGTGTTTTTTGAAATCTTCATCGAGATATTTCACGTCGAATTCTCGTTCCAGTTCCAGCCCAATTTCGCGTATCCAAGCGATTTTTTTGTGCGGGCTGATTGATAACGTAGTCGCGAAATGACTAAATCCGTGCTCGCGCGCGAACTTCGCTGTTTTTCGCAGTCTCAATTCATAGCAATTATAACAGCGATGACTTCCTTCACCTAAATTTTCCAGTCCTCGCACTGCGCTGTCATATTCTTCCGATTTATATTCTTCAGTAATCACATCAAATTTCAGCCCCAACGCTCGCAATTTTTCGATTTCATTTGAGCGCCGTTCAAATTCAAATTTCGTATCAATATTCGGATTATAATAATAAATCGTCACATCGAACTGACGCGCCACGCGCTCCAAAACTGCGCTCGAGCACGGTGCGCAACATGAATGTAAAAGTAACTTCGGAGGCTTTTTCATAAACTAATTTTATCATATCTTGGCTACAGAATGGTAAAACTTGGTCGGAGGCCTTTAATGCGGCTCAATTTCCCACCGCCGTATAAGTAACTACTACTTGGTAATCGCCGCTTGCCGTCATGCCAGTAGAGCCCATGCCGTACCAAACATCAGTAGTTTGCGGGACGTCGGTGGTGAGGTCATCGGTTACAGTGCCCGTTTTAACGGTAGTGTCTATCGTCGGTATGGTGGCCCAAGAATAAGCTGTCGTCACAGTATTAGTTTCTTGGAGCGTAGTAGCACCAAAGGCGCCCAGTCCATTCACGCGATAAGCCCAAAACGATGATGCACCGATCAGGGTTGATATGGCTAACGAACTAGCTGGCGTAGCAGCCGTATACCCGACCAGACTTGGAATGGTGGCGGCAGGTACCGTGACATGAGTCAAATTGGCGGAAGCTGACCGCATGCTCAAAGTATAGCCGTTCGGGTTATTAGTTGAAACAGTGATAATTGATTTAGATGAAGAAAACTTACCCGGGCTGACACTAATGGGGACATTGGAGCCAGAAGAAACCGACACATACTCCTCCAAAACCCGGAATTTGGCCGCCGCGTCGACTGGGCTGGTACCGCCAGGGTTGGTTACTAAGACATCCTTTTCTCCCACCGTAGCGAACGCCGGCAAGGTGCAATTTACCTGCGTGCTACTCACCACTGCGTATGACGCACAGGCACTTCCACCGACCGTCACCGCTGAAACACTGTTAAAATTAGTGCCCGTGATAGCAATCACCTCCCCCGTTATTTCAGTAATGAAACCTTGATTAGGGTTGACGGCAGTGACAGTCGGCGGCGCCAGCGGCGTGCCATAGAGTGTGATACTGCCTACGTCAGTCGGGGTACTTGAATCCCAATAAGTCGTCGGGAAAGTCATTCGAGTACCGTCGTTCTGCGCGCCGCAATCGGCCGTCGGATTAGCAACCAAACACGACGTACCATCAGTAGTATACCAAAAATAGGAAGTATAGGCACCGCCCGGCGCAGCGATAGTGGAAGTTGTCGTATTGCTATAAGTCGGATAAATTTTAGAGCCAGCGCTAATATTATTATAATCCGATGTAGGAGGACCGTTCAGACCGATTTTATAGACGTAAAAACCACCTGCACGCGTGAAGTTTTGAGTATTGACTATCGTACCATTGACAATAAAATCAGCTTGGCGCTTCGTTGCATAATAGTTAAAAGCATAGGTAGCTAATTGAATTGTTTGATTCGTGTTACCGCTAGTTATGCTGATAGAGCCAAACAGATCGGGTGGAACAGTAGCGTTGATATTATTGACGGCATAGTTTCTAAACGTCATAATGAACACGCCGTCCAAGTCAGTAGCATTAGTAGTATGAATACCATCAAAGAGACCAACTGGAATGGTGCCAGCGGTGGAATCATAGGCATATTCAAAAAAAGTTTGCTGAAACATACTTTCCATTGTGTTGGCACCACTAGTGTCAAGAAAGTCGAATAAGCCTGACGGGATTGTACCAATAGTAGATCTAGGGGCAACGCTATAAAAAGTCGACATAAGCATCGTGTTTACATTAGCACCATTACCAACTACCAGATTCGCAGAGCCGAACAGCTCAGCCGGAATGGTGAAAGTGGTATTCTTCAAGAAAGCATTCTTGAACGTGCTATTAAACATACTTGCTAATTTAGTGGCAGTGGTATTATCTATAAAGTCAAACAAACCAGCCGGGAGGATAGCATCGGTCGAGATAGAAACGCTATTTTCAAAGGTACTATAGAACATATTGCTCAAGTCCGTGTCGCCCAGCACGCTGATATTAGCAAATAACTGAGTTGGAATGCCAATCATATTGTTAGTGTAACGAAACATGTGCGAAAAACGATGAGGGGTATCTTGCGTTCGCATCATATTAGTAAACGGCGTGTCAATGGAGCGGAATTTATAATTGCCGTTGTTGTAGTCTTTGTTGTAAAAACCAAAAGCATTAAACCAACCGCTGGCCGGCACTCCGCTGGGCCGAATAGTAATCTGGTATTGACCAGCAGTGGTATAGGTGTGTAATATACTGGCACTGACCGTACTGCCACTAGAGCCAGTGCCGGTAGCAGTCTGCTCTGTCGAACCATCACCCCAGTTAATAATCCAAGCATAAGGGTTTAAAACGGTGGTACTGATATAGTTAATATAACCATTGGTCGGGAGCGCAAATGACCTATCGGTATTAGTCATAGCGCCAGTATTAGTCAATCGCGTATCAATAGTAAAAGCAAAACATTCCGACTGACTAGCGCAAGCCGCGATATCGGTGGCCGGATCCATCGTGAAATTGGGACCGTCAGCTGGATTGACTGGGTCAGCCTTGGCGGCATCGCGCTGAAGCAGAGGCCAACCTAGTAATAGCCCCCCCCCATGACCATCAGCAACAACGAAACTAACCCAATCCGACGGAACCGCTTGAGTGCGAACTTTTGTTTTGCTTTTGTGAATTTCAACATTTTATACCCTTTTATTTTTTGATTTGGTTTATTGTTTTCAATAGTATCAGACAAAAATGCTTACGTCAATAGCTCTACCGCGTTTTACTATAGTTTTCCACAATGACGGATCTGTATCATGGGGCTTGGGCGTATTGAATAGTGACCGTCATGCCGACTTGGCTGCCGGCGTCGGCTATGAATTCGGCTTGGGTGGCGTTGTAGGCGAGATGGATTTTGGCGTCGCGGCTGGCACCAGCAGATAATAAATCACCGACGGAAATGTTGGTGCCGTTGGTATACTGGAGATTATAGCCGATGTGCTTAGCTGAATAATCGTTTTGGCCGGTAGTGGTGATGGCGGCTATCTCAGCATTGACCACACTGCTGTTAGTCATTTGGAAATTGATGTCAGCGGTTTGGTTAGGCGCTGTGAAAACGACATGATAAGAAATCGTGCGGTCGTCAACCTTGGTGCTGTTAATCTGCGCGCCGCCGCTGGCCGATGAACTTTGGGTGGTGAAATGAATGTTCCACTCCGGTCCTTGGATTTTGGCGATACCGTTAATGGTGAGATTACGAGTCACCACGGCAAAAGCGATGCATAAACCGAGTATCGCCACAATTAACGCCACGACGGCCAATATGCGGTTAAGTCGCTCGCCAGCTTGGGCTTTAGTGAGACGTCGCTT
Source organism: Candidatus Nomurabacteria bacterium (assembly GCA_031266275.1). Lineage (GTDB taxonomy): Bacteria > Patescibacteriota > Saccharimonadia > Saccharimonadales > Saccharimonadaceae > JAISBI01. Next base: position 11,433 of record JAISBI010000034.1, read on the forward strand.
AGTCATTTTTTTGCCTTTTTATTAGATTTTTTGCGTTTTATCGTCGGTTTTTTATCTGTCAATGTATAGCTATAAGCCATCCCTTGATCTTCAATGATGAACATACTACGATTTTCTGAAACGGTTAGGTGTAAAATCGGTTGTTGGATAGTATCGCGGGCATCTAGTAATTCGTCAAAACTCTTGACTTCGATAACTTTGCTGCGCGAAACTTCCGGGACGTGTTCTACCTCGACAATCAGTTGGCTGTATTCGTGGATAATGGCGCGCAGTTCTTTTTCATAAACCGTACGACGTGACTCGCGGCGGATGAGGATTATCATGGAGGCAATGAGATCAAGCACAAACACCGCCAAACCGACAACTGCCAACGCGATGTAAATCAGATTCTTCGCCAAATTTGGCGCAGTTTCTTCCATCACACCACTATTAGTCAGCTGGTCGGACTGCATTTCCACATTTATCGTCCGCTCAGACAGCGGGATTTTTAAAGCCACCTTTTCGTCAACATCGAGCGGCGCGGAAAAATCACTGTGCGTAGCGTGGACTTTGATATTCATCGTCACCACCATATACGAATCAATCGTCAGTCCATAATCCGAGCGAAAGGCCGTGATCAAATCGTTGTATTTACTATAATCAATCGCAACGTTTTCGCGTACGCTGAGGCTTTGGCCGGTTTGCTCGGCCACAGTTTTGGTGGGTAAAATAACCTCTTCGTTTTCGTATAAAACTTTGCTAGATTGGCCGGATTCGGTTGCCACCAGCCGCGCTGTGATGTCATAATTATAATCATATTGCAGCGTTTCGTCGGCCCGCCAACTGTATTCAAAGCTGCTTTTAACATTGTCAATCAACGAGGCCACATATTGTTTGCCGGCCAGCTGGCAAGTGTCTGAAAAATAACTGTTCGGGATCAAGCAAACTTCGTAATCTGCCCGCCCCGATTCGTGATAACCGACCCGACGTACGTCCATATTCAACACCAAACAGGCAAAAGCGTAGGCAAAGACCACAGCAGAGACCGCCATTATCACCACGCGCGCGATGAAATGGCTGTCTTTGTTACTCTTCTTGATGTGTTCCTCAACTAACGTCTTCATTTTAAAATGTCCAATCTAGCCAAACGGTTGGCCAACCAATTAGCGGAATTTTCCAGCGCACCAACCCAACGATGTCACTGTCCCGCACCGACCAAGCGTCGTTATTATTGTTATTGTCGCCCTTAGTCTGAATTTTCAGGCCGCTAGCGTCGTGTTCGGTAGCGATTAGGCGGTGCGTAATTACCTGCCCGTCGTGCCGAAACGCTAATATCGACCCTAGTTCAATGTTTTCCACGTCGCCGTAATCCTTGTCAATAATTACAACATCACCAGTAGCAATTTCCGGCCGCATTGAGTCCGAGCCAATCGCCATCGCCCAATATCGGAAAATCCCTGACACTAGGATAACGATTGTGGCCAGAACCGCCACCATTGGCGCCGCCCACAGAATCTGCCCCGAACGCTTGTGCCGCCCCGAAATCGGCCGGTGTGTAATGAAAAACTCATTAAATCGCATGAACAAGAGCATCGGCAGTATTATATCCAACACCGCGTAAATGAACGGCCCGAGATCGGGTAAAATCGGAATAGCAATCGGGTAAACCGCCAAAATCACGGCGTAGGTAATGGTCGGACGAAAATCCGACTTATACGCTACATAAGTCAGCATCACATTGGCGGCAATTCCGCCCAAGATCAGTCGGCCGATCATTTCGAACAGTTCCATTGGCACAGTCGGATTATACAACGTTGAGCCGACAACGATGTGCAGCGCACTAAACGCCAAAATCACGCCGACTAATGCGCCTTTGCGGTCGCCAATCCGCTTAACAATAGCGTAGCGAACCAGTTCCGTCAAAACCACCACTCCAACCACCGGCAAGATGTTCTGAATCAACATCAATGGCGTATGGCTGTATCCGCTGCGCAAAAACCCAGTAACTAGTCCCAAAATATAAATTAGCACCAGGAAAAGCAGCACATAAACCACTACGATTTGCGTGGCCGCCACGCCGTCGCCGTTACGTTTGAGACGAAAGCCAACTAGTAGCCAAACCACGGCCAATAGTAGCGCCAAAAATCCCAAATACCACAGACTTGACGGGTGAAAAACTTGATAATATATAAATGTGCAAACAGTGGCGGCAGATAGCGTCGCTGTCAGTAGCAACGCTATCTTTATCAAATTGGATTTTGATGTGCCACCCTGTTTCACGGTCAAAGGCTCCGGCCGTTAGATATTTTTTTGTTTGTAAGGCAGGCTAAACGAGAAACTACCAGTCGCTTCGGCGCCTAGCACATCGCTATTGTTATTAGTGAATACAATTTGCATCTCGTGCTTACCGGTGCTCTTGACCAAGTCAAGCGAAGTGAGTGAGCCGACGGCCGCACCAGATGTCGCGCCGCCACTGTTTGAGCGGTATGTCAGAGTGTAACCAATATTATTACTCGTAAGACCAGAAACGTTAATTGTCGATGTAAAAGCCGTAGCATCAAAGGTAGCGTCAAGGTCACCGGTATTAAGCGCGTCAAAGGTACAAGTAACCGTATCGGCCGGAGCTACAAAGGCTGGATCAATAGTAATAGTGTGATTACTATTGGTGACTGTCGGAGTGCCAAACGAAGCTTCACCGGTCTTGGTACACGTCGGGGCAGCTGCCCAGTGAATATCCCAACCAGCCTGACCAATTGTAGCGTCACCGTTGATTAGTAACTGTGTCGACAGCGCCGCGAAGGCAACTCCCAGACCCAGCACCCCCGCAACCAGCGCCGCCACCGCAATAGCGCGTGTCTTTTTATGATGTTGATTTACGTTAGCCATAGAATTTCCTCCTTAGTTAATTCTTTTATGTTTATAGTGGTTTAAATTATAGCATAAATATTCAAAATAATAATCGATATCATTTTTATTTACGACTAAAACCACCTCTGGGGTAGTCACTTCACTATATATCAGTTAATATTACCTCTGTTACTTAACCTTTTTCATATCATGTAATTTTTACAACAATTCTCTCAGATTCGTCTTCTTTATCAAAGCCAAACTCTATCAATGACCTACGCCACTGCGATGGCGGCGTGAGGCCGTGCAACTCCGCTACCGTCGCGGCAATATTGGATAGGCCAATGTCGTCACTTTGCGGTTTCAATCGATACCTATCAGCGTTTTCAGTGTTATCGTAAAATATAAACGGCACCGGATTAGTGGTGTGTGAAGTTTTCAATTTTGGCTTACAGTCTTCTATGATTATTTCACCATTTTCGTCCAAGTAATACAATTCTTCTATGTTGCCATGATCAGCGGTGATGAGGAGGATCCCTCCTGCTCTGTCGGTCGCTTCCATCAGCCGCCCCAGTGCCAAGTCTACTGCCTCCATTGCGATAATCGAGGCGTCCCAATTCGAAGTGTGGCCGACCATATCGCCGTTGGGATAGTTGACGAGGCAAGAGCGGAAATTGTTTTCGGTGATTTTTTCGGCGAGGACGTCGGTGATTTCGTCTGACTTCATCCAAGGAAACTGCCAGACTTCACCCGATTTGCCGGCGATGTTGACGTATTCTTCTAGTTCGTCGCTGAAGCGTCCGACTTTGTTGCCGTTGAAATAAAATGTCACGTGGCCGAATTTAATTGCTTCGCTAATAACGAACCGAGAAATGCCGTTCTTGACTAGAAATTCTGCTAAAGTATTGCTCACTTGCACCGGCGCCACCAATGTATGTTGCGGAATGTGCCGCTCTTGGTCGTATTCGACCATGCCGGCGTAATAAACTTGCGGCACTCGCTGGCGGTCAAACTTGTCGAAGTCGTGAAAAGTCATCGCTTCGGAAAACTCAATCGCTCGGTCGGCGCGAAAGTCGAAATAGACCACCGAGTCGCCGTCGTTGATGGTGCCGATTGCGCCATTGTCGTCCGTGATGGTAAACGGCGGCAGGTCTTGGTCTTGGATATTGGGTTTTTCGGCGCGAAAAGCTTCAATGGCTTCGCGGGTACTGCGAAACGGTCTGGCCTCGCCGAGAACATGGGCTTGCCAGCCTCGCTCAACCATATCGGGATTACTCCAATAGCGGTCGGCCGTGACGAATGTCCGCCCGCCGCCCGAAGCTATTCGATAATCAAATCCCTCTGCGTTGACTTCTGATAAAAATTCTTCCATTTTATCGACGTATTCGAGCGCAGAAGTCGCCGGCACGTCGCGCCCGTCGAGTAAAATATGAATGCGAACCCTGTGGACGCCCTCGTCTTTGGCTCGATTTAACATTGCGTACAGATGATTGACATTGGAGTGGACATTGCCATCGGAAAAAATGCCGATGAAATGCAGCGTGCTGCCATTGTTCTTGACATTTTCAATCAGCCCGCGCCAAGTGTCGCCCTCGAAAATCCGGCCCGAAGTGACGGCTTCGTCAACCATGACGGCGCCTTGTTTGATAATTTGACCCGAGCCGATGGCATAATGTCCGACTTCCGAATTTCCCTGATTGCCCGCCGCGACACCGACGGCTTCGCCCGAAGCTTGCAGCCGCACCATCGGATAGTCGCTCATTAATTTGTCCAAGTTTGGCGTGTGTGCCGCCCGAAAGGCATTGCCAGCCGTATTGTCGCTCAGGCCCACGCCGTCCATGATTACCAGCGTCACCGGCCCAGCGTATTTGATTTTGCCCACTTCTTCCATGCTACAATTATAACACGATGAGACTAAGCTCGCAAATATTAACCGACTAAACAACGAATCGTGAGTCCGCTGTCCCGCGCTCTAGTGAAGTCATTTCCCGGGTAGACACCGCCACTGCTGAACTCCGCGGTGTAAGCGGCCGCCCAAAGGTAGACAGATGAGGACCAATAGTGACCGATCGAACCTTGACTAAAGAGACCGTAGTTGGGGTAGTCAATGTAAATGCCGCTATAAGCGCCCTGCCAAGCGCCCGCAGGCAGCCACAAGCCTTGAGCTATGACGTCATTTTCATGCTTAGCTCCGGTGCCTTGTGGTGAGTAGGCTAGATCTAGTATGCCATAGTCGCCATTGGCGTTTCGTCCACTTGGTAGTTTCCAGCCAGCTGGGCAGATAGAATAATCGGCGTTACCACTAGTTTTGGTATTATCGGCAGTGCTAGCAGTGGCTGTATAGAAGTTATATAGGTAACCGCAGTTTATTTTGGTGCCTTGGGGGTCACAATTTAGAGGGGGCCTTGCAGCGGTGCTGCTATTACCAGGGTCCACTTGACGCCAAGCGTTGTAGTTGGCACCGTTGACGTCGCCATAATTATAAGCATCTGTACCATCTATGGTTAAATGGCCTGAAGTGGTAAAACTACTATTAGTAATCCTGCCGCCACTAGCTAAGGTGACCGTTTTATCGCTATCTATATTAGTGGTGGCCGGAGTTAGTATCATGCCGTCAGTTAGTTCTAAAGCCAGATTATCTATCATCCAGCAATTGCCGTCTTTGAGTTTCCTAACGGTGTATGGTTTATTGTTTCTAGTATCTATCATAGTTATGGTACTGCCTTCTGTTGGGTAGGTTGGCAGAGCGCTGCAGGTTTCGTTGATATTGATGGTTTTGTCTTGAAAGTTGGCTCCGTTGGTTACTTTGGCATATTCTGGTTCAGGCGGTTTCTCCTGCGCAGGAATCGACGTTACTTTCCCTATGTTTTGTGCCACTACCCTGAATCCAGTATCACTGTATTCGACGCCCCGATAATAGTAAGAATACCACAACCCGGCGTTGGAATCATTGTTGCTGTAGCCACCCCGGGTGAACCACGGGTAGCTGGAGCTCACGAAGTAAGA
>JAISBI010000021.1 GCA_031266275.1 Candidatus Nomurabacteria bacterium
ATCACAGTCACCACTAACCCCTACACCCCACCAGCAGCTCCCACCATCACTAGCATTACTCCTACCATCGGCACTACCACCGAAAACAAAGCCATCACCATCACTGGCACTAACTTAGACACAGCCTACCAAGTCTTCATAGACAAAAACAGTAATGGCAGCCAAGACACTAACGAAGCCTGTACTGACGCTAATATAACAGACCCTAATAGCAGTACTACGACTATCACCTGTACTTTACCAACAGCTACTACTTCGACTAGCGTTGGTACCTACGACATAGTAGTAAAGACATGGGGAGGTACTACCAAAGGCCCAGTAGACCCAGCTGACGCTCCAGCTACTACACCAACTACAGCTGATGACTATACCTACAAACACCCACTACCAGCAGTACCAACCACTACACCTACCAACAACGCCACTAACATACCAGCCAATACTACGACTATTACCGTTTCATCATCAACCGCTAATACGACTTGTATGTGGGGAACTAGTGCCGCCACCAACACAGCCAACGCTAGTGGTACCACCAGAACCACGACAGTAGGAACAAATACCTTATACTATAGCTGTATTACCAACACCGGCTCAAGCACTACTCAGTCAGATGCTAGAACAGGCAGTTGGAGTTATACTGGAGTCCAGGCTCCACCCAGTCAAGGCGACAACATCACTAGCCTGAACCCGACTAAGTGTGGACTGATGACAACGTTCACAGGAACAAATACAGGAGCAGTAGTGGCAATGCTTGATAACTCAGATGGAGTAAATAAGTACTATGCAGTGGCAAGACTGGCGGATAACAGATGTTGGATGATAAGTAATTATGCTAGGGCTTATGGGACTAAGGTTGATGTAATTAATAATGGGACTTGGACAAATGGCACAGCAGGAACGACCGCCTTTTATGTCGACCCAGCCGATGCTACACCCTTTCAATCTGGCTCTATTAGAGTTTGCGTTGGAGTAGGTTATGCCACAACCGCCGTCAATGCCATAGCATATCTTTCTGGTTCTGGCAGCACGACAGCTGGCTCGGTCTATAATTGTGGTTACCTTTACAACTGGTATGGAGCGACAGCAGGTTCTGGCAGCAGTAGCTCGACCGCAGGTATCGTAACTGGCTCAATTTGCCCTTTGGGCTGGCACTTGCCGAGTACAAATAGCACTAGTGCTGGTATTACTATCCCAACAGGCTGGGCAAGTGCGACAGAGTTTCTTACTATGTATTCAAATATCAATGGTGGTACGATTACTAACTTTGTCGGTTCATCATCTGCTTTTCGTTCAACATCTTCAGGACAAGTAGCTTCTGCAAGTTCTATAATAAATCAGGGTTCTGTGGGCGGCTATTGGTCGTCTTATGCCTCTGGAACTAGCTATACTTTACGAGCATATTCAGCAGCCACCTTAATACAGCAGTCATATATGTATAGTGTTGTCGCAAGATATACTGGTCAATCCGTCCGCTGTGTCCTAAACGTCTAACATAGCCAGGTAGTGAGTCTAGGTATTTTGCTTGATGGCGCTGGTGTGAATATGTTACAATGTCGTCATGAATCGCTAGCTCAGTTGGCCAGAGCGCCTCGTTTACACCGAGGAGGTCGGGGGTTCGAGCCCCTCGCGATTCACCAGGAATTTTTAGTTGTACAATAAATTACATAGAATAATAAACCCTGCCTGGCGTGTAATCACCGCCACGGGTTTTTATTAATTGGTCGATTGTCACTAGAGTGTAGCCTTGCGATTTCAGGTCAGGGATAATTCTGGCGGCGGCTTGGACGGATGTTGCGTGGATGTCGTGGAGCAGGACGATTGAGCCGTCGGCGACGTGCGACATGACGTTGCCATAGACTGTGTCGGCGTTGAGATATCTCCAGTCTTCTGGGTCAACCGACCATAGAACCAGTGGCATGCCAGCGTCGGCCCTGACGGCGTCGTCAAATGCGCCGTAGGGCGGGCGCATGACGGTCGGGCGGACGCCGATGGTTTTTTCGATGGCCGTGATGGTGCTGTTGATTTCGAATTGGCGTTCGGCGGGCGAAAGCCCCGTCAGGCTTTTGTGATTGGTGGTGTGACTGGCGATTTGGTTGCCTTGTTCGTAGGCGCGGCGCACCACATCTCCGTAATATTCGACGCGCGAGCCCAATACGAAGAACGTGGCATTGACTTTTTCACGCCGCAGGGTGTCGAGCAGGACGTTAGTGTTCGTCGGGTGCGGCCCATCGTCGAAAGTTAGCGCCACCAACTTTTTGCCGTTCAAGTCGCCGGTGTCGACCGGTTTGGGCTGGGCGGCGGCTGGCGGCGCGGCAGGTTGGGGCAGGGGCGGCGGCGCAGTTCGAAATGGCTCCGCCAAATAACTTTTCAAATCTGACAATTTGAAGCTGACTTTTTGCTCCGGCACATCGCGCGCGCCGAGTTGGTACGGACCGAACAAAAAAGTTATCTTATTGGCATCGAGTACGAAATTGCGAAAGTTATTGGCGTCCGGCGCCAATCCGTCCCGCAATGCAGCCCGCTGCGCCTCATCGCGAAACTCCGCTTTGTTTTTCAAATGATTAAAAATTCGCCCCGACAACGCGTCGAGATATTGTCCGACCAAAACGTCGCCAATCTGATACTGCTGGCCAGTTTTCAAATTAAATGTCATAGTAGCCAGCGAATCTTCGCCGTTGGCCTGCCAATCGTGAATGGTGTATTTGGTGAACGCGAAACTGACGATGTCTTCACTGTAACGATAAGTTTTAAACGACATATTGAGTTCGTCGCGGCTATGGGGATAATTGACCACGTCGCGCTTGAAATCGCTGACGGTAGTGGTGGCGAAATCATGCAAGACTTGGTTGACAGCGTCGTTTTTGGTACGCGGATAATGGACCGCAATTTGCGTGTCGTTCAATTCCACAATTGTTTCGATGTCAATGCCAGCCAAAGTTTCGCTATGGATAGACGGCGCTTTTCGGCCATGCATCAGCCATCCAGCAAGGCTTGCGCCGCACAGCACCAACGCCGCCGCTATTGCCAGTATAATCACAGTCTTTTTGCGGTGCGCTTTTTTGTAGTCACGACCGACCTGATAGCCCCTGTATCGTCCATAGCCTATCATGCCTCTATTATATAGCAAAGTTGGTTTTTGGTCAAATCGATTATGTTCACGAGGGCTATGATTTTTCAACGTTTTGTGGTAAAATGTGTCTGGTATCAAATGAGTTATGGGGGCGTTCGGGTCTTTGGTCCGAAAGTCTCCACCAAGATATAATAGAAAGGAAACTATGAAAGCAGTTGTCAAAATCAGCGGCAAACAATACATCGTCGCTGAAAAAGAGACCCTACTGGTGGACCTCCTCCAGCAAGGCACAAAAGAGCTCCAAGTCAACGCTCTCGCCATTTTAGACGGTAAAAATTCTAAAATTGGCACTCCGGAAACCGACGTCGTCGTGACGGCGAAAGTCGTCGAACCGGAAGTAAGAGCCGACAAAGTTCAATACATCCGCTACAAAAGCAAAAAGCGCGTCCACAAAGTCGGCGGGCACCGCCAAAAATATTCGAAAATTGAGATTACGAGCATCAAATAACAGAAACGCCCTCGAGAGAGGGTGTTTTTGGTAGGAATGTGATAGAATATGCTTATGGATAACTTCATTTTGGCGCAGATTTTTGGCGTGCTGGCGTCGGCCGCTTTCATCATCAGCGTCCAATTCAAGCAGAAAGTCAAAATCCTCGTTGCGCTCATTATCAATACGATTTTATTAGTGATTAGCTTGGCATTACTCGGGGCGTGGAGCGGCGTTACGACTAATCTCGTTACGCTGTTGCCGGCGCTATATGTTTACTATTGTTGTGAAAAACATCGCAAAATTAGTCCGGCTATGGCGTTGCCGTTTTTGGCGGTTTTGCTGGTCGCTTGGGCATTCGTTTTCAGCAGCATTTACGACATCTTGGCGCTGATTGGCAGCACATTTTATGTGATTTCATTATTCCAAAAGCGCGAAAACACTATTCGTCAACTGCTAATCGGCAATCAAGTTGCTTGGGCGTTTTATTTTCTGGTTTCTGGGCTGTATACCAGCTTGGTTTTTGGAGTTTGTTTTATTATATCCGACGCTGTCGCGCTACATCGTTTCCGCCACAAAAAGCATCACGCGCGGGCGTTGCACCATTGGTGGAAGCATATCGCACCTAAGTTTTGAACGATGGTTTATCTAAATGCTGACGAGCCTTTTTGGTCACTACGCGGCCGCGCGGCGTGCGCTCGATGAAGCCGATTTGCATGAGGTATGGTTCATAGAAATCTTCGATGGTAGCCGTTTCGTCTCCGGTCAGAGCGGCGATGGTATTGAGCCCGACGGCGCGCTCGCCGTAATTTTCGACGATGGTGGTGAGCAATAGCCGGTCGGCCGGATCGAGCCCGAGTTCGTCGATTTCCATCATTTTGAGCGCTTCGTGCGTGGTCGGCGGGTCGATAAAGCCGTCGCCGTTGACGTCGGCGAAGTCGCGCACTCGTTTCAGCAATCGATTGGCGATGCGCGGGGTCAGCCGCGCCCGCGTCGCCAAAATCTCGGCCGCGCCGCTGTCGATTTTCGATTGCAAAAGCTTCGCTGCCCGCACGACGATTTTCTCGATGTCTTGCGGCTCATAAAATTCCAATCGATACAGATGCCCGAACCGATCGCGCAGCGGCGCCGCCAACGATCCGGTGCGGGTAGTCGCGCCGATGACAGTAAAATGCGGCAAATCGAGCCGCACCGATCGCGCTGCCGGCCCTTTGCCGATGACAATATCAATTTTATAATCCTCCATCGCTGAATACAAAACTTCTTCAATAGCTCTGGGCAGCCGGTGAATTTCGTCGATGAACAAAATGTCGCCCTCGTTCAAATTCGTCAAAATCGAAGCCAGATCGCCAGCGCGTTCAATGGCCGGCCCAGCCGTCACGCGCAGCCCCGAACCCATTTCGTTGGCAATCACGCCCGCCATCGTAGTCTTGCCCAGCCCCGGCGGCCCGTATAGCAAAATATGGTCCAAAGTATCGCCCCGCTTCTTCGCCGCATCAATAGCCAACTTCAAATTCCGCTTCAACCGCGCCTGCCCGATGAAGTCCGCGAATTTCTGCGGCCGCAAAGAAGCCTCGTCGCGCTCTTCCGCGATATTTCTCGCCGTTGGTGCGACAATCCGCTCCGGCGCCTCGTCAATTCTCTGGACTGGCATGTCTACATTTTACCACAACTTGACTTTTTCGGTAAACTGTGATAGACTGTAGTGGAAAGGAAAAAACATGGAAAGCTACGAAAACAAAAACTCAGGAACGCCCTCGACGACGTGGGACGGTTCAAGAGACCGTTATGATTGGGACGAAGAAAATAAATATGAACTGGAAGAGATGAAAGACATGCTTCAGGATGATAGATATAGAGTTTTTGGTCACGGTACATTTGGTGAAAATGTCGCGTCGATTTTTGACGAAGGGCTGAAAGCTTATTATGACAGGGAAGCGTCTATCCATAGTTACATGATTGATTTGGACACGCAGGATTTTGGAGAATTTAAAAATACCCTCGACCATTGGCCGCATAAAGAGTATAAAGAAATTGTACTTTTTCGTTTTCCGTTAGATTATTATAATACACTTGAACTAAATCCGTCCAGTCTGGATAGATTAGCAGTCTTCTTTCGAGAAAATACGGAGCGCGGGTCCAATCAATATGCACTCAAGGGAGTGTTCGATGAACGCTTTATTTTTGGTTGCTATAGTTCCGAAACCGGTCAAGTTTCTCTAAATCCTAACTATAACGCTGACATCGATGATGAATCAGTGAGAGAAGAACTTGGTGCGAGATTAACACGGGCCGAGATTGCGACGCAAAAACGTTACGATGAACAAGAACTTATACGAAGTGGTGAACACCCTGTATTAAACGAACAGGGCATGTTAAGAGATATACCAATTGAGGAGCTTGATATAACTCCCGAAAATGCGGCAATGCTAGATGAGGTTTTTAGCCAAACATAGAGTCGGGGTCTGCAGATGCGCATTGACTTTTTCGGTAAACTGTGATAGACTAAAGCAGTTCGTACAGGGAAGATGTACGGAGGTATTTATTGGTATATGCTATTGATTAAGGAGGTGAAAGAATGGATATATGTAATATGCCAGGCAATGTCATGGTGCATGATGGAGAAATAGGAAAAGCCGTCACCACATGTATCAATCTGTGCGATGACCTCATCGTCGTTCGAACTAAAACTATGTGCATGACATACGAAAAGGACACGGGAAGAGTCATAGTAAAGAGCATCAAGGGCAACGATGAATTCGTGAAATTTGCTTCAGGTCCAAATCTAGCCTCAATGGGAGAAAGCCTAGGGCAATTTCAAAAGGACTTGTTGCATGAGCGCGGACTGGAACCATAGATATTTTATAATCAAAATTAGCCTCTTTCAGCACAGTACGGCCGCATCGGGAAGTAATTCCTGATGCGGCTTTTAAATTTTAGAAAAACGACTTGACTTTTTCGGCAAACAGTGATACATTAATGGGTAGTTCGTATAGGGAAGATATACGGAAGTAGTCTTTGGTGTATCTATCAGAAAGAGGTGAGAAAATGGTAGTAATCGAAGCCGATGGTAGAGTGATAGTATCGGAAGACGAGGATGGTGAGCGTATCGTGATAGATGGCAGAGAAGTCACTATTAATGATGAAGTTGTTCACGTGAGTCATGAAAAGCGAGGCAATATCATCATTTATGGGAACATAGAATCATTATTAGATGTGACTGGCTGCAATAGCTCAATCAGCGTCATGGGTGTAGTCGGTGGGAGCCTCAGCGTTGAGCAAGGAGATGTTTTGGTCGGCGGTGATGTTGACGGAGACGTCTCAATACGTGAGGGGAACTTGGAACTGAATGGTGACGTGAGGAAGGGTAACGTTGAAGTAACGGAAGGCAGTGTGTCTTGCGGGACGGTCGGAGGTGATGTTCGATTGGGCGGCGGGACGATAACCCAGACCGCCACAAGCAATTGATTATCTTTTCTGGCACAGCATGCCGCATCGGGAAACAATTCCTGGTGCGGCTTTTAAATTGGCGGCCAGGCTTGCTTTCTCGCCGCTGTTTTGTTATAATGAGAATAGTTTTTAACGGATTTGCGCTTCAAAGACCCGAATTTTTGGCGCGGGAATAATAATTTAAGAGAGACATCTCACTCGTTCGGGCGGGTGGTTTGTGAAGGAAAAAATGGCGACAAAACAAGTCACTATGGACGATCTTTTGGCTGGCGCTGCCGATGTTACACTCGAGACCGGCGCGAGCTTAGAGGCGACAATATTAACGGTAAAGAAAAACGAAATAGTCGTAGATTTAGGGATTTACGGCATTGGCATCGTGCCGAAGCGCGAAATTGGTTTCGGCAAGACATATGAAGTGGGCGAAGTGGTGACGGTTTCGGTCATCGAAGCAGATTTGGGCGACGACATCATCGTCAGTCTGCGCAAAGCAGCCAAAGATAAAGGTTGGGACGAAATTCAAACCATCTTGGAAAAAGGCGAGACGATTGAAATCGTGCCTTATGATGCTAACAGGGGTGGATTGATGATTGAATACGAGGGTGTGCGCGGCTTCATGCCAGTTTCGCAGCTGTCAGCCGAGCATTATCCGCGCGTCGGCAGCGAGAGCAAAGACGAAATTTTGAATCGATTGAATGCCCTAGTCGGCCACCCGATGAAAGCGCAAATTTTGGACGTCGACAAGAAGCAAAACAAGCTGATTTTTTCGGAAAAAGAAGCTATTCGCGACGGCTTGGAGAAGAAATTTGCGTCGATTAAAGTCGGCGACACGGTCAAAGGTAAAATTACTGGCGTGGTCGATTTCGGCGCTTTCGTCAATGTCGATGGCATCGAGGGCATGATTCATATTAGCGAAATTTCTTGGGAGCGCGTGGTCAGTCCGAGTGACTTTTTGAAAGTTGGCGACGAAGTTGAGGCCAAGATTATTGCTATTGACAAAGACCGCCTGAGCTTGTCGATTAAGCAGCTGCAAGACGATCCTTGGGTGTCGGAAGCTGATAAATTTAAGGTCGGCGACAAAGTCGAAGGCACTATCACGCGCATCACGCCGTTCGGTGCGTTCGTGCAGATTAGTCCGGCGGTCGAAGCGCTGGTCCACATATCTGAGCTGGGCAAACGAGACGGCAACCCAGAGAAAATGTTCACCCTGAACGAGAAAAAAGAGTTCAAAATTGTCGAAGTTAACAAAGAAGCACGCAAAATTTCATTGGGGTTGGTGAAGTAAATAAAATTTAATCAGAAAGGAGCGACGATGGCGGAAAGTGAGAAAAAAGTCCTGATATTGCCAGAGATGGTGACAGTGGCGGAACTGGCGGAAAAATTGGACATCACGGCGACTAGCTTGATTGGCGAATTGTTCAAAAACGGCATCACCGCGACTTTAAACCAACGCATCGATTTCGACACGGTTTCGATTATCGTCGATGAATTGGGATTGGATATCGAACTCGAGAAAAGAGAAGTCGGCATCGCGGACGGCGGCGAGACTTTGGCGCCGCGCGGCATATCGGCTGATGCGGTGGCGCGACCGCCCATTGTGGCGGTCATGGGGCACGTCGATCACGGCAAAACGACGCTGCTGGACAATATTCTCGGGCTGCAAGTCGTCGAGGGCGAAGCTGGCGGCATCACACAGTATATTTCGGCTTATCAGACGACGCGAAATGGCAAAGTTATCACTTTTCTCGACACACCCGGTCATGAGACGTTTACGGCTCTGCGCCAGCACGGCGCTGTTTTGACGGACATCGTCATCGTGGTGGTGGCGGCGGACGATGGCGTCAAGCCGCAGACCGTCGAATCGATTAGGTTCGCTCAGGAAGCCGGCGCCAAAATCGTCGTGGCCATCACCAAAATCGACAAAGCTGGCGCCAATATCAATCTCGTCATGACGCAACTGGCCAGCGAATTCGGTTTGAACCCAGAAGAATGGGGCGGCGACACCATCATGGTGCCGGTCAACGCCAAAACTGGCGAGGGCGTCGACAAGTTGCTCGACATGGTGGTCTTGGTCGCCGACATGGAAGAATTGAAAGCCGAGAACGATGTGCCGGCCGACGGATTGATTATCGAGTCGAAAATTTCACACGGACGCGGGCCGTTGGGTCGGATTTTGGTGCGCAACGGCGTGCTCAGGGTGGGCGAATATATCGTGGCCGGTTCGACTTATGGCCGAGTCCGGACGTTGCAGGACTATCGCAAAAAGCCGATTAAAGAAGCCGGCCCGTCGACGCCAGTCAGCGTGACGGGGTTCAAAGACGTGCCGAAGTTCGGCGACAGAGTGTTCGAAGTCAAAAACGAGCGCGAAGCACGGGCGCTGGCGGCTAAACATTATGATGAGATTTCGCAGTCGACCGCAACGGCCAATATCACCGGCAACGACTTGCTCAAAATGATGAATAAATCAACTGAACAAGAAACCGTCACCGTCGTCATCAAAGCCGACGTGCAGGGCTCGCTGACCTCTGTCGTCGACAGTTTGAAATTATTATCGACCGACGAAGTGGCCGTCAAAATCGTATCGCTCGGCATCGGCGACATCACAGAGGGCGATGTGCGTCAAGCGGAGATTTCCGGCGCCGTCGTTTACGGTTTCAACGTCGTAGTTTCGCCAAACGCCAAACAAATCGCGCGCGGCCAAAAAGTGCCAATTCGCACGTTCAGCGTCATTTACGAACTAATCGATGACGTGAAAGCCGAAATGAGCGCGAAATTGGCCCCAGAAATCATCGACACGGAAATCGGCGAACTGAAAGTCGAAGGCATATTCCACACCACGCGGACGGAAGTCATCTGCGGCGGGCTGATGACGCGCGGCAAGCTTTATAAAGACTTATCAGCGCGCATTTTCCATAAAAAAGAGCCGTTGGGCGAAGCGACGGTCACCAGCGTCCAGCGCGAAAAATCAGAAGCAAAGGAAGTGTTCGAGGGCGACATGTGCGGCCTCAGCCTCGCCACCGACAAAAAAATCATGCTGCAAATCGGCGACCGCTTGGAATTTTTCTCGCGCGAAGTCAAATCTCGCAGCATCTAGTTTTGTAAAAATCATTTTACGTGGTAAAATGTTATCCGTAAGGATAAGGTAAATAGGATATGTGGATATTGACGATCATTACAGTAGGGACATTAGCCGTACTATCTCTAGTCTTTGTCGGCCTATTTATCAAAAAACACCTGAGGAGACATGGCTTAGCCAAATCGCGAAGAGGCTCCGGATCTCGTTCGTTCATGAAAAAGATCAGCAAGTATCGTAACGTGGAGGTTTTCGATGTCGATGATGCCGTCCGCAAACACAAAACCAAGCGCATAGCTTTACAAATCGTACCATCGATAATAATTCCATGCTTGGCGGTGATAGGGATGATAGCTTTGCGACCGCAAACTCATGGTGTTGATAGCGTTGAAGTAGTCAGCGTGACACCAGCTCACGGATATATTGGCGGTAATAACTTGGTAACGATTAATGGCACCGGGCTTGATTTTGACCCAACTTTTGTCAATGAACCCAGCGTCGATTATTTTCTGGACACAGACGGTAATGCCTATGAATCAGCCACCACATTTATGGACGTGAGTTTTATTGGAAATGTTAAAGTCAAAGAAGTGACTAATGGATACGTCAGGGCGGTGCTAACTGAAAACGGCGAAGTCTATACCACGTTGAGCCAGTTTGCCGCTGGTAATACCAACTGCCCGGACACTATTAGTCTCAATGATTATGGTCAGTACGGTAATGGCACGACCAATAAGACGCCGTACACCCAAAAAGTTGGAGGGCTGCTAGAGGGTAAGAACATCATAGATATAGACGCCAATAATTGGACGGGCGTGATAGCGGCGCTTGATGATAACGGCGATATTTATACATGGGGTCGCGACCTTGATGGAGCATTGGGTAACGACGCAACTCTGCAAAGTTCATCTCTGCCGGTTAAAGTTGATCTCTCAGCCGTGCCGAGTGGATCGAAAATTATTGCCGTGTCGGTTGGCTACAGTTTCTTTGCTAACTCAGGTTGCAGCATACAAGTAAACAATAATAGTCATATTTTGGCGCTGGACGATCACGGCAAAGTTTACGCTTGGGGATTCAATGGGCAAGGTCAATTAGGGATTGGTAACACTACTAATCAGCCGGTGCCAGTAGCAGTGTCTAGTGGCGCGCTCGCTGGTAAAAATATTGTAAAAATTCTAGCAGGTTATCGCGCTTCGTTTGCTATCGATGATCAGGGCAAGCTCTATGCCTGGGGTACTAACGTGCGTGGCCAGTTGGGCGATGGCACTAATACGCAAAGAAATTCTCCAGTGGTCACCAACATATCTATGACTAGCGGAACGATTGTAGCGGTTAGCAACGGTGGTTATTATAACTATAATCAATCAGATGGATACTCTATGATTTTAGATTCAGCCGGAAAGATTTATGTGTTTGGCATCGTTTCTTCATTACCGGCTGGCTATACTAGCCCGAATATAGAAATTGATTGCGGTTGGACTGGTAATCGCTGTTCGTCTATTGCTCTGGAGGTGCCTTTCCCGGCAGTTGACCCGCCGTTTATCGTTAATATTTTAAATCAAACTGATTACACGCAAGCGTTGGGGGGCGATGGTAAAATGTATAATGCCATCACTGGCGCACGAGTTTGGTTTAATGAACCGAGAAGTATTATTATGGACCCTGGCGGCACGCAAGCCAGCTGTATGGATATCACAGTTGTTTCGGACACTGAAATAACTTGCGTGACATCAGCGCACCCAGAGGGGACTGTTGATATGGAAATCAATATTGGGCCAATTCATCAAACGTTACCGGACGCTTTTACTTACTCTAAACTCAATATCAGTTCGATAAGCCCCGATAATGGATCGCTGGCTGGTGGTACAGAAGTCACCATCACGGGCCAAGATTTTACCAAGATGGAATCAACTGTCCAGGTGCAAGATTTTGATTTCACCGGTGATGCACAACAGTTTAGTGTGGTCGATGAAGATGATTATATCTTGGAAGTTTGGGGTGCGTCTGGCGGCAAAAGTGGTGGGGCTGGTGGTTATTCGGTCGGCAAAGTGCACCTCGCCGTTGGCGATGAGCTATATATTAACGTTGGTGAATCAGGCGGCAGTGGTTGTTTGGGGCGGGTCACTTTTGGCGGCGGCGGAGCTGGTATTGGCACGAATGGAGTTTGCTCGGGCTCTGGTGGCGGAGCCAGTGATGTACGCGTTGGCGTCGATTCGCTCAAAGCGCGCGTGATTGTAGCAGGTGGCGGTGGCGGTTTCGCTAGTGATGTGCCTTTAACTCAATATTTAGGACATGGTTTTGGTGGTGGAATTAATGGATCGGCCGGCAGCAGGGCAGTCGAGTACGGTGGCTTAAGCAGTGGTGGTGGCGGGACGCAAGTGTCGGGCGGTGTAGCAGGTATTTTTCTGGGTAGTCCTGATCCTAGTGTGGCAGATTGGGGCGTTGCTGGTTCATTCGGCCTTGGCGGTGATGCCCAGCATGCTAATTTTTCGCCAGTGGCTGGTGGTGCTGGCGGCGGCTGGTATGGCGGTGGTTCTGGTGCGGCGATGGACGTCTCGCAGGGCGGCGGCGGTGGATCTGGCTGGGTTTATACGGCCGGTTCGCACACTGATTGGTTGAATATTGCGGATTCGGCTGATACCACGGGTTGGTTGCTGGGTACAGAGTACTATTTGCAGAATTCACAAACTATCGCTGGTAATCTGAGCGCGCCAGATCATAGTAACGCCGGGCAGTATAGCAACGGCAATGTCGGACATGGGCATGTGCGGATTTCACGTTACGTACCTGATGTGACGGCTATATCTACCCGCAAAGTCATCATGGATGCCAACGGTGATCCGGCGCCGTGTACCATATCGTCCTGGACTGACACGCAGATTATTTGCACCACATCGGCGCACAGTTATGGTCTAATCGATGTTACCATTGGTAACGATGTCGAGCTGGCAGTTTACACGGACGGCTATTTTTACCGAGATCCGCCAGTTATCGATAGTGTATCGCCAAATTCCGGTTTGGCTTCTGGTGGCACAGAAGTGACGATATCCGGTTCAGGATTCGGTGTATATAAAGATGATGTCGACAGCACGGTGGTTTTTGGCAGTGCGCCATGTGCGGTGACGAGCTGGACTGACACGGAAATAATTTGTACTACTGGTTTGCATGACGACGGCTTGGTAGATATGGTCATTAGTAATGGCCCGTACCATTCAGCGCTTGGGCCGGCGATGTTTACCTATTATGGAATAGTAGTAACTGGAGTTGATCCAGACATAGTATCGACGGATGGGCAAAAGGAGGTCACGATATATGGCGAAGGATTTGAAGATATCACAAGTGTCTTCATTGATGATCAGCCATGCATAGAATACACGGTTGTCAGCGGCAGTGAGATAAAATGTATAGTCCCGCCTCACGTCAAAGGCAGGGTCGATGTCACTGTCAACAGAGAAGATAGTAAATCGTACACGCTCATAGGTGGCATAGAATATATAGAAAGCAAACCGCCACTGCCGTCGCTACCACCGTTCCTACCATTTCCGTTGCCACCGAACACCGGACTATTTCGGATTGGCGATGTTGTGGTGACTAATTACGGCCTGTTCGTTGCCACCATGGTCGTGGTATTAGGCCTTTTGATCGTGTTGGTAGTGAAGAGAAAATCCGCACAGAAAAGTCAGCCGTAAACTTTGATGATGTTTTTAGTTTATGTTAAAATGAAAATATGAACATTGAGACGGTCACGCTCGGCATCGTGCAGGGGCTAACAGAATTTATTCCGGTCAGTTCGAGCGGACATTTGGTTTTGGTGACGGAACTTTTTGGCGCGCAAGCGAATCACTTATTTATTCAAACTCTCGACATCGGGACGTTTTTGGCGTTGGTGATATTTTTTCGGGCGCGGATTTTACATATTTTGCGCGAGATTTTTATTGAGCGGAATTTTCGCTTTGCCCGCAATATTATTTTGACGGCGCTGCCGGTGGGCGCGATTGGGTTTTTGCTGGGCGACATCATTGAAAGTTCGACCGTATTGGTCGCGCCACTGACAGTGGCTACCATGTTGGCGATTATCGGCATTGTGATGATTTTCCTCGAGAAATTGCCGAAATTGTCGCGGCGGGCTGACGGCGAAAAACTGAGCTGGCAGCGTGCTTTGGCGATTGGCGGTCTGCAAGTGATTTCTCTGATACCCGGCTCGTCGCGTTCGGGTACGACGATTATCGGCGGGCGTTTGGCGGGGCTGAATGCTCGCGCGGCTGCCGAATACAGTTTCTTAGTTTCCATTCCTATCATGGCGGGGCTAGTTTTGAAATTGTTGGTCAAAGACAGCAGTTTCATGGTGCTGGATTGGCAAAATGTCTTGGTCGGCAACATCTTCGCATTCCTAAGCGGCATCATCGCCATCAATTTTTTGCTCGATTTCCTGAGCAAACATGATTTGAAAGCTTTTGGCATCTACCGCGTCGTATTGAGCGTTGCCATCATCGTATTGATATCAGTCGGCGTGTTGCAATAGCCTCTGAAATTCGCGAAAACATTGAATTTGTGGTAATATGTTCATATGGAAAAAAGTTTCGACGGACAGCGCGACGGCGAGGAAGTCGTCTGCGTTTTGCGGCGGCATCCATTAGCGATGCGAAAGGGGCTGTATGGCATGCTGATAGTCATTGTGATTGGCGCTCTGCCGATGTTCATTTTCCCGAGCAATGTCAATTTATTTTGGGTTTTCATCGCGTCGATTTTGCTCGGCGGGTTGGTGCTTTTTTATCATTGGATTAGCTGGTATTTCACGATGTTTATTATTACTAACGAACGCGTGCGGCTAGTGTCGCAGAAAGGACTATTCGGCAAATCGGTCATCGAACTGCCTCTGGACAAAGTGCAAAACTTGAGTTATAAAATCGCTGGCGTGAACGGGGAATTGTTCAAATATGGTACAATAGTTTTACAGACGATGGTCGGGGACTTGGTCATGGACCGATTATATCGACCGGAAGATGTTTTCAACACCATTCAAAACGTGTTGCACGAGAGGAGAAACGAAAATGAAGAACAAGATGATTAAAAAACTGAGACGCAAAGAAGCGCCGGCCAAGCCGACGCCGATTACTAGTAAAAATATCGACGAACACCGTGAAGAAATTTTGAAAGAAGCGAAAAAATTCAAATATCCGCTGCAGTACGCTCGGCACAAAGTGCTCATAAACACGATTATCGTGCTCGTCGTGGCGCTGATTATTTTTGGTGCGGCCAGCTGGTTCGCGCTGTATCAAAAACAAGCGCGGGGCGACTTTTTCTACACTTTGACGCGCGTTTTTCCGGTGCCGGTGGCGACGGTCGACGGTCATAGCGTGAAATATGAAAATTACTTGCTTCGCTTGCGCAGCTCGCTACATTATCTACAAGCTGGCGGTAGCGAAGTCGATTTGAATAGCGAAGACGGCGAAGAATATATCGAGCATATCAAACGCCAAGAATTAGTCGAAGCCGAGAAAAACGCGCTGGTCTATGCTTTGGCCAGCGAAAACGACATCGCGGTTTCCGATGAAGAAGTGACGGATTTCATCAATGATTCTATGAAAACCACTGATGCTAGCTTGTCGTTGCAAGCTTTTGAAAAAACCGTCTTGAACGACCTTTATGGCCAAAGCCTGCTAGAATTTCGCTCGTTGGTGCACGACAGTTTGTTGCGCAGCAAAGTAATGTTGGCCATCGACACCGACGCCAAAAGCCGCGCCGAAAAATTATTATCAGTAGCCCTGTCGGCGCCAGACGGCTTCGCGGAACTAGTCAAAGTCGACAGCGACGATGAAGCAAAAGCCAGCGGCGGCATAGTCGAAGTCGAAATCACCGATAACATCAACGACCCGAACGGCATCATAGCGACGGCGCGCTCACTCGAGAAAAACGCCATTGCCAAACAGTTAATTGTCGGCACCGACGGTTATTACATCGTCAAATTGAACGACAAAAACGACAAAGTCATCAATTATTCAATCCTGAAAATCGCCCTCAAAGAATTTGACAAACGCTATGAACTATTGAGAGAAAACGGCAAAGTCAAAGAATTCATCGCCGTCAGTAATTCTGAAACAGAATAGAAATGTGATATAATGTCTCTACGGGCCGATGTAGCTCAGTTGGTAGAGCGGCGCTTTCGTAAAGCGTAGGTCAGCAGTTCGACCCTGCTCATCGGCTCCAAGTTTAGAAAGAAATTTCCCTCAAACCCTTGACACTAAAAATAATAGTGCTACAATGTAACCATAATCAACAACAAAAAGGGTATAACAAAGAGGGTATATAAAAAAATGAAACAAATCATAAAAAACAAACTGAACAACAATATAACTTTCCCAACTCACTTTCTTCCTAACACCAAAATAAACCAAACCTCCTCTCTCTCTCTCTCTCTCTCTCTCTCTCTCGTTACGCCACACGTTAACTAACGCTCGCCGTGCCTTTGTCAACTCTTATCTAGTTCCTCTCGTTTCGTTACCACCTCTCCTAGTGATCACCTTCTTCCTTTTATTCCCACCACTCCCACTCCCACTTGCCACTGCTGCTCCCACTAATTCCCTCAAACCCGCCTCCTCACCCTCCATCTCCATCTCACCAGTAACTAACCCCATAGACCTCTCTCTTTCACCCAACACTTTCAATAAAACAACAGCTAACATAGTCGTTACCACGGATAATCCAACTGGATATATAACTAAACTAAGCACCAATAGCGCATCTGACACCTGTCTACGTCGCCCAACCGATGGTACCAACTGTATTGATGCTACCAACATCATTAACTCAACCACCGGCACCATCTCAGTCCCTAGCACCCTTTCTTCTAACCAATGGGGAGCCAGTACTGCTCCCACTTCCTCCTTCTCACCCGACCCTAGCACCGACCCACTATGGTTTGCTATACCAGACAGTACGTCTCCTACTACCATCAACACTACTATTGCCCCTACATTAACAACAGGAGACACTCAGACCCTCACCATAGGAGCCAAAGTAGACTCTACCCTCCCAGCCACCAATCCCACCAACCCGACTGACAGCTACACTAATACCGTCACCATCACAGTCACCACTAACCCCTACACCCCACC
>JAISBI010000002.1 GCA_031266275.1 Candidatus Nomurabacteria bacterium
GATTTGACGCCCGAACGGTTTTCTTCAGGGCACACTCGAGGCCGTTTGGCCAAGCTGACAGCCCTGAATAAAAGTTCGGACGCCAAATCAGCTAAGCTTCATGAAGCGGAGGAGCGAACAGCTTCCAGTTTGGAGATTGTCGACCTCGACCATGATGGCGCGGAATTTGTGGTGGCGACGGGCGGCGAGGGCGGATTTGGCAATGCTCATTTCAAATCTAGTGTGCGTCAGGCGCCGAAGTTCGCCGAGAGGGGCGCCAAAGGCGAGGCTTTGGAGCTTGGTTTGGAGTTGAAAATGGCGGCGGATGTTGGTTTGGTGGGGTTTCCGAACGCGGGGAAGTCGACTTTTTTATCGGTCGTATCGAATGCTCGGCCGGAGATTGCCGACTATGCTTTTACGACTTTGCGGCCGAATTTGGGGGTGGCGGATGTTGATAATTCATCACTGCTCATTGCTGATATTCCCGGCTTGGTCGAAGGCGCTTCGACGGGGCGCGGACTGGGATTGGATTTTCTTCGACACATCGAACGTACGGCGGTGATTTTGCACCTAATCGACGTGTTGTCAAACGACATCGCTGGCGATTATCAGAAAATCCGGCGGGAGTTGGAGAATTATAGTGAGGGTTTGGCGAAAAAACCAGAGATGATTTTGATTACTAAAACCGATACGGTCGATGAGGAAATTGTGGCTATGCAAAAAGCTGAACTGGAAAAAGTGGCGGACGATGTGAATATTTTCGCGATTTCGGCGCAGGCGGGGACGGGCGTCAAAGAATGTTTGCGGGCGCTGTCGAAAGTGGTCAAAGCGGAACGGGAACGCACGAGTGATGAAAAAGATGCGGAGCCGGATGTGCCGGTCATTACTCTGAGCCAACAGCAGCAAAGTGATAAATGGACAGTGGCGAAGCAGGGCAGTGAATTCATCGTGACAGGCGCGAAAATCGAAAACTTTGCCGCCAAAACTGATTTCACCAACTGGCAAGCCGCCGCCCGCCTGCGCGACATCATGCGAAAAATGGGTATTTTTCACGAATTGGAACGGCAGGGCGCCGAGCCGAATTCGGTTATTCATATTGGTGATGAAGAATTGACGCTGTACGAACAATAAAATTCGTTATAGTGCTGACCAGCGACTTTATAATTGGGGAATATTTGACATTGAAAAGGTAATTTGATATTAATATAACCGTTACACAACTGCCATTTGGTTTAATTTTTGTTTACATTGATGTCAAATTGGACATCGCGTAAGCAAAAGACATTGATGTAAACCATGAATGGAATTGTGTAACACCTCGCGGTGTCCTTTTTTGACCCGCCAATAATAACTTTATAAAGAAAGTAGGCAAAAATGAATAAAAAAGCCAGAACCAACGTCATTGCGAGCAAAGCGAAGCAATCCAGTAAAAAACTCACTGATTTCATCAAATCCCACCCTAGACCACTAATCCTTACCGGTCTAGCCCTCGTCCTTACTCTCTTATTCTTCCTAAACTATTCTCTAACCCACGCATATGACTCCATAACCCTCACAATAAACGGTGGCCCAACCAACAACGGTAAAGAAATCACCATCAACAAAGGTAACTGTACTACCTTTACCCTAGATACTACAACAACTACAGATAATACAACTGGCTATAATATAAAAGCCTATACCAAAACTAGCAGTACTGGCATAACCATCGAAAAACAAGATGGCACCAAACTACCAACTAACCCAAACAACCCAACTGAAATCATAACCACCACCAAAGCAGAAATCAAAGACAAACAAACCACTACCTATCAAGCCTGTGCAGAGGAAAATATCAGTGATGGTAATAAAACAGCAGAAGTAGCCTACATCCTAACTGAAAACATCCAAATCTACGCCAAAGTAATAAATGGAGCCAACTTCCAAGACAAAACAACTAATATAAACGAAACCTGTGAAGCTATACCAATCTATAATAAAAGCAACCCGGACCCAAATAGTACCATAACGATGATGGACAATAGAGACGGCCAGGAATATGACGTTAGACGGCTACAGGATGGAAAGTGCTGGATGGTGGATGACCTAAAGTTTGAGTTAACTAACGGCATGATATTGACGCCAGACGCCACTAATGTAACAACTAATACACAAGTCTGGTTCACTGTGGACGGTACGGAAACTGGTGCAAAATTATCTGGCATGACCAATAACTTCACAACCGTACAGGGTACTGAGATGACAAGAAACGGTGCCACCGGCACCGCCTCACCTAATCTAGATGCTTGGCGTCAAGCAGACCCATCAGATACCGATAATTGTAAAAATAATAAAGGTAATAGTAGCAACGGAGGAATAGCTTATAATCCCAGCTCTAAAGTGGGCTGTGGCTATCTGTATAATTTCTACACCGCTACGGCCGGCTCCAGCCCACAAGCTAGTTTTGGGACACCGCCCCACGTGGCCGGCTATCTAGCGCCAGATTCCATCTGTCCAGCCAATTGGAAGTTACCCAGTGGTTATGTAAGCTCTGGTGATATTAATAATGATTTTACATTTTTGAATGCAAAGATGGATAGCTCTAGCGTTACATCTGGCTCTACAAATGTTAAGTACTACGTTAATTGGTCACCGATTGGTTCGTTTAGGGGGACGTTGTCTGGTCATTGGGGTACTAATTCTGGTGTGTCGGTTGGATATTTTGGCAATCAAGGAGCAGCTGGTTACACTTGGTCCTCGAGCATAGGGTCAGCTACCGGAGCTCGTGCGGCTCGTTATGGTGGTCCATTTAGTGACGGTGCGGTTGGTTATCCTGCTACTGCTGACAGTATTCGTTATTATGGTTTTGCCATTCGTTGTTTAGTAAATTGATTTTCCGAAATAAAGAAAAACCTCGCGGGGTGACTTAATAATCACGATGCCAAGTTTTTCCGATACGGCGCTTGCCGTATCTATTACAAATTATAGCAAAATCTTCCAAAATGGTAAACAGTAATATCAACAAAAAACTCCGCCCTTGTAGTATATAAACTACGCGAAGTTTTTGAGATATAGCGTTTTGCCATACCTGTTTGGAATTATAACAAAATCTTCCGAAATAAACAAAAACCCTGCGCTAAATGTGTGGTGCGAAAACCACTCGCAGAGTCTTTTGATACAGCTCTTGCCGTATCTATTACAAATTATAACAAAGTTTTTCAAAACAGCCAACAATCAATCGTGGAGTTATGATATAATTGTGATTATGGCTGATAAAAATGTGAAATATTTTCAATCAAAGCAATCAAAACTATACAGCACGGTCTATCTTCGTGTTTATAATCAAGCAAAATCATACTATGAATCACTAATCCAAAACCCCAGACGCAAACCGTTTGTCAGGTCTAAGTATTTTAATAGAAAAGTGTTTATAGACGAATTTTGGTCGCAGGTGCGGAGATATAATTTGGCTGACCGACGTCGCAGATTAGCATTTTATTTATGTGCCATCGACTTAATTAAAAATTCCAGATACGAACCGACTATAAAATATGAGTCTGGCAAAAAATTATATGAATTTTATGGGATTGCTAAAAACAGTGAAAAATTCGCAGTACATTTCCGTAAAAGCAGAGAGCATGTTTGTTTTGTTTCATGTTTTCCGAAATAAAGAAAAAGCCCGACGGTGCTGCTTAATAACAACGGTGTCTTGGCTTTTCCGATACGGCGGTTGCTGTATCTAGTATGAATTATAGCAAAGTTTTTGAATTGAGTCAATAGTTGCAACAAACGACATCATATGTTGTAACTTTTACAACACTTTTTATTTTTTCAAAAAACCATGAGCACGCTATATGTAGCGCACCCGAGTATTTGCGGCGCAGTTATTTAGAGTTTTCCACAGGTGGAAAATCGATTGTTGGAAAAAAGTGGGTAAATAGTGTTGTATTGTGGGTAAAAGTAACTATAATGAGAACATAGTCAAAACATAAAAAGACTAGAAACATATCATTAACAGGGAGGAACCAATGACAACAGATTACTTCGAGAAGAAGATTGATGACAAGCGTCGATTGACGATACCGTCCGATCTTCAGCAGGAGTTTGCGTCTGGCGTCGTGGTTACTCAAGGTCTGACTGAGCCGTGTCTGCACTTGTATTCCAGAGACGTTTGGGATGAGGAAGTGGCGCCGCGACTGGTTTCGGACGACATTTTCGACGAAGAAGTCGCCGAAAGAAACGTCAAGCTTCGGATGGGCAAGCTTGATGCAGTTTTAGACGATAAACAGGGAAGAGTCACCCTATCTCAGAGCTTGCTGAATTTCGCGGGCATCACGCGCGAAGTCAAAGCAGTTCGGGTCGGCGACAGAACCTATTTCCGAATTTATGATATAAATTACGAACCTTAACAATATAATACAGAGGTCAACTATCTGGTAAACAGGGGAGCGGTCTTGCTCTTGCCGGTGAATAACTAGAGTCGTACTTTGGAATCTCTCGAATGAGAAACCTCCAAACTCCATCTCACACACATAAGTCTCTCAAATTGTCTTGGCATCTCGTCCCCAATGATGGTGCTGGGACTTGACTAAACATAAAACAAACATTAAAACAAAAACTCTTGTTTGCCAGTTAGGTGACCTCCGTATACGCGACCACACTTGATTTTTTAAGTCAAATGTGGTATAATGGAAAGATAATATGAAACTCACACCACAACAACTCCATATTCCAGCCTTATTGCGAGCAACCGCTCGATTTTTGCGCCCCGAGAAAAGCGATAGGTATCTAGACCTGACGGCCGGCTATGGCGGTCATGCTCTCGAGATAATTACTGCGACGGGCGACGCGAGGTCGGCTGTGTTGATTGACCGCGATGAAGACGCTATTAAGGTTCTGCGAAAGAAGTTTCCGCAGAGCCGTTTATTGCACAGCGATTTTTTGGCGGCGGCACGGGAATTGGTGAGAGATGGTGAGAAATTTGATATGATTCTGGCCGATTTTGGCGTATCGTCACCACAATTAGACATGGCGGAGCGCGGTTTTTCGTTTATGCGCGACGGTCCACTCGACATGCGAATGGATGGCGGCGCCGGCGAAACGGCGGCTGAGCTAATCGGTCGGTTGAAAGAAAAAGCATTAACCGACATCATCATTCGCTTTGGCGAAGAGAAGCCGAAACTGGCAGCTCGCATCGCGAAAGCATTGAAGCGCGGCCGGCCCACCACCACTGTCCAAGCGGCGAAAATCATCGCCCGACAATATGGCGGAGGATATCACAAAATCCATCCAGCCACACGTACTTTTCAAGCTCTCAGAATTGCTGTCAATGACGAACTCGGGCAAATCGACGAGACATTGCGGCTCCTGCCGGAACTGCTCGCCGACGGCGGCCGAGTGGCCATCATATCATTTCACTCGTTGGAAGATAGATTGGTCAAGCAGTTTTTCAAAGAGCACAGCGAAGCAGGCTACGAAGCGGATTTGGAAATTCTAACCAAAAAAGCAATTCGTGGCGACACCGAAGATGTTAATAATCCGCGCGCGCGGTCGGCGAAACTGCGCGTTGCACGTAAAATAAAAAAACCAACAGAAAGGAGATTTTAACGACATGCCAATCAAAGTTATCAGCAAATCTCGCGCCCAGAAAGTTCTAGTGACGTTTCTAAAATGAAACTAACAGGGAGCTTTGGCGGAACTTCGGGCGCTCAATTAAATATTGAGCGCCCGAAGAAAAACAACAAAAAGAAAGGAAAGACAAATATGACATATAAAAACACAGTTTATCAATCATCGCGAATTTCGGCGCGCGCTGGCTTGCGGCAAAATTTCGCCATGAACCAAAACACCATTGCTTATGCCCGCGACGGCAAAATCGGCCCAGTCGCGACGTTTGTGGTAATCGGACTTTTGGTGGTTGGTATGCTGATGATTTATTTGATGCAGCTTTCATCGACCGGCAGTTACGGCTACAAATTGAATGATATTAATGTGCGGCAGAGCGAATTGGTGGCCGAGCAGCAAGATTTGGAAGTTGACAACGCGCGCATGCAAAGTCTTGCGGCTGTCAAAAACAGCACGGTCGCGGCGTCTATGACAGCGCCCGCCAGCACGGACTCAGTGAATTAATTTATTATAAATTTTTATGGAAGGTAACAGAAAAATCGCACGATCGGACTTGCTCATCGGAGTAGTTTTTCTGGTTTTTGCCGGATTTGTTTGGCGACTGGCTGATTTGCAAATCGCCCATCACGATGAATATATGAGCAAAGCCAACGCCATGCAAGTGCGCAGTCGAATTTTGCCGGCCGCGCGCGGTGAGATTTATGCGTTGGACGCCGACGGTTCGCCGGCGCCGTTGGTATTGAACGAACCGGTTTATGAGATTGCCGCCGATCCGCACTTGTTTTATGACGGGGAAAAATTAGACATTGATAAACACGATGCTTTGGCGGAGATTTTGCGAGCGGCGCTCGGCGATCGGGTGCGGGCGGAGGGCTTGGAAAATTTCGACGAAGAATCGCGTTATACGCTACTGGCCAAACAAGTCAGCCGGACAGAAGCCCAAAGCATCCAAGCCGCCATCAAAGATAGGAACATTCCGGCCGTCAGTTTCACGCCGAGTAATCGGCGAGTTTATATCGAGGGGCCGCTAGCGGCACAAACGCTGGGCTTCGTCAATATGGACGGCGAGGGTCAATACGGCATCGAGCAATATCTCGATGATGATTTGAAAGGTCGAGATGGATTATTGCAGTCGGTGCGCGACGCTCGCGATACGCCGCTGCCCATCGGAATTCATGAAATTGATATTCCGGCCAAAGACGGCGACAATATTGTCCTGACGATAGACCGGAACATCCAAAGTCAAGTCGAAGATGCGCTGAAGCGAGGGCTGGACAATGTCGGCGCGACGACCGGATCGATTATCGTCATGAATCCGCAAAGCGGCGAAGTGATGGCGATGGCCAATTATCCGTCCTATGACCCAGCGAATTTCGGCAAAGTCGAAAACGCGGAAGTTTTCCAAAACAAAATCGTCAGCTATGCTTATGAGCCGGGTTCGGTTACCAAAGCTTTGACGATGGGCGCCGGACTGGATTCGGGTGCCATCACGCCGAGTTCGACTTATCTCAATTCCGATTGCATCGATGTCGATGATGCCAAAATTTGCAACGTCGAAAAAGGATTGAATCGGACTTTGAACATGACTGACGTCCTGACTTATTCATTAAATACGGGCGTTAATTACGTTTTGAATCAAATGGGCGGCGGCGAGAATAATCTGCAGGGTCGCCAAGTTTTATATAATTATTTCACCGATCATTATCGCTTCGGCCAGCCGACCGGCATCGAGCAAATGGGCGAAAGCGCTGGGTTTTTGAATCCGCCAGACACGCCGCACGGCGCGCGGGTGGTTTATGCGAATATGGCGTTCGGGCAGGGGCTGAACATCACGATGCTGCAGTTCGCCAGCGCTTTTTGTGCAGCGGTCAATGGCGGGAATTATTGGAAGCCGGCGCTCGTCGCGGGGACGTATGATGGCGGGGAATTTTCTCGCAAAAATCCCTACCTCGCGGCTGAGGGTGTTTTGAAGCCGGAGAGCAGTCAAGACTTGCGCAACATGTTGATTGACGCGCGTTTATCATTTAGTCGTGGCGTTTACGATGGCGGTTTTCGAGTCGGCGGAAAGTCCGGCACCGCCCAAATTTATGACGCCAACACCATGACTTATTCCGAGTCGGACTACGTCGGCACCTATGTCGGTTTCGGAGTCGATAAGGACAATTCGCCGAAATATGTTATAATGGTCAGGGTGGACGACAGCCACGCCGGCGGCTTCGCCGGTTCGGTCGCCGCCATGCCGATTTTTAACGAAATATCAACTTATATGTTAAGCTATTTAGGAGTTTCCAAACCATGAAAGAACTTTTGCGACAATATTCAGACCAATTTTCCGATACTATTATATGGGCATTTTTTGCATTTGTGTTGGCGCTGGCTTTGACGCCGGTTTATACTTATTTCGCTTATAAATATAAGTTTTGGAAACGTCAGCGCTCGTCCGATGTGTCGGGCAAAAAATTGGAAGTTTTCAACAAGCTTCACGCCAAGAAAATTTCGCGCCATATTCCGACGATGGCCGGATTGATTTTCGTCATCGCTGTGGCGGTCGTGACTTTGATTTTCAATCTCGATCGCGGTCAAACTTGGTTGCCGTTGGCGGCTTTGGCCGGCGGAGCTTTCGTCGGATTGATTGATGATATATTGAATGTTTTCGGTAATGATGCCAAAAATCGCGGCCTGCGGGCGCCCATCAAATTTGCTACGATTTCGATTATCGGGCTGGTTTTGGGCTGGTTCTTTTTCGCGAAGCTGGGATACAGCTCGGTGCACATTCCATATATTGGTGATATTGAAATGGCGTGGTTGATTGTGCCGCTGTTCGCTTTGGTGGTGGTGGCGACCGGCAACGCAGTCAATATCAGCGACGGGCTGGACGGTTTGGCCGGCGGCTTGGCGGCCAGCGCTTTTGCCATCTACGGCACCATCGCACTGCTGCAAGGCAATTATGGCATCGCTGGATTTTGCTACACGGTGACCGGCGCGCTGCTGGCTTATCTATGGTTTAATATTTATCCGGCGCGCTTCTTCATGGGCGACGTCGGGTCGTTTGCGCTGGGCACGTCGCTCGGCGTGGTGGCGATGTTGACCAATACATTATTCCTCTTGCCGTTTGTCGCCGCCATGTTCGTGGTGGAAGCCGGATCGAGTTTGTTGCAGATTTTCAGCAAAAAAGTTTTTCATCGCAAGATTTTCATATCAGCGCCGATTCATCATCACTTGGAGGCTAAAGGTTGGCCGGAGCCGAAAATCACTATGCGCTTTTGGGTGCTGGCCATCGTGGCCGGTGTGCTTAGTTTGGTATTGTGGGTAACGGGCGGAGCATTGTAAATGGCGCGATTTTCGGTGGGCGGTTTTCAAGGTCGGCGAACAAGCGAACGCGGTTCGTCGCCGGCTGGATTTTGGAATTATGTCCGCGAGTCGTTGAAAGTGACCAATGATCGTTTCGTCGAGCAACGCAAGCATCGGCCGGATAGGTTGATATTTATTTTGATTTTGTCGCTGCTGCTGATTAGCGTGGTGGTTTTGTGGTCGATAGCGCCAGCGCGGGCGGCGGTGCTGGGCGGCGAAAATGCCGAATTTAATTTCATCGCCAAACAGATTGGCATGGTGGCGCTGGGCATAGTTTTGTTTTTTATCGCGTCGCGTATGCCGCTGGATTTTTGGCGGCGCTGGGCCGGCCGGTTTTTGATTATCGCGTTTGCGCTGAGTTTTTTGCTGGCGATTTTCGGCGTCATGGGGCTGCCGATTGCGTCGTGCACCAACGGCGCGTGCCGCTGGTATGATTTGCCGTTTGGTCTGTCATTTCAGCCAGCTGAATTTTTGAAGTTCGGCATGATGTTGTTCGTGGCGGGGTTTTTGGCCCTGCGCATCAAACGTGGCGAAGAGGGCAGTGTGCTGAGAACCGTCGTGCCGGTCGTGGTGATGATGCTGTTGGCGCTGTTCGTGATAGTTTTTTTGGAAAATGATTTGGGCAGCGGCGTAGCTTTAATCGGCATAGTTTTGTGTCAGCTCGTCATCGCCAAAACCAGTTGGAAAGTCATCGGCGCGCTGTTGGCGTTGGTGGTTGTGATTGGACTGGTCGCGGTGGTGGTGGCGCCGCACCGCATCGAACGCATGCTGTCTTTTGGCGCCGACTGCGTCGTCATAGACCCCGAGAGCAAAGATTGGCATATTTGCCAAGCTTTGACGGCGCTTGGTTCCGGCGGATTTATGGGGCGCGGGCTGGGCCATTCGGTGCAAGCTTTCGGTTGGTTGCCGGAAGCCGTCAACGATTCCATCTTCGCGATATTGGGCGAGACGTTTGGATTTTTGGGCGTGGTGGCGATATTAGTGATTTTCATAGCACTGTTATACCGCATCATCAAAACCGCTGATTACATCGACAATGATTTTTTGCGCATCGCGGTGGCTGGTGTCTTCGGTTGGATTGCGACGCACGTGGCCGTCAATGTCGGCGCTATGACTGGCGTCATTCCATTGACTGGAATTACTTTGCCGTTTCTCAGCTTAGGCGGCTCGAGCCTGCTATTCGTCATGGTCGCCAGCGGCATCGTTTATAATGTTTCGCGCTATACCAGCCATCGCAAAACCAATGATAAGAAAGGAGGGGCCGATGAAAGTTTTGGCGGTCGGCGGCGGCTCGGGCGGACACGTGACGCCGGTAGTGGCGGTTTATAAAGAGCTTCGGAAACGCTTTCCAGATTTGGAATTCAAATTCATCTGTGACCGGATTTTTGCCGACCAAACCAAAGGATTGTTTGCCGGCAGCGAGGTCGAAGTTCTGACGATTTCGGCTGGCAAATTGCGCCGCTACGCCGGACTGAAATGGTTTGAACATTTTCACCCGTATCATTTACGGCATACTCACGCGGCCAATTTCACGGACTTGTTCCGCATGGCGAGAGGATATTTCCAAGCCAAAAAGGCCATCGAAAAGTTTCAGCCGGACGTGCTGTTTGTCAAAGGCGGCTATGTCAGTTTGCCGGTCGGCTTGGCGGCGCGCAAATTCAATCTGCCCATCGTCATTCATGACAGCGACGTTTTACCCGGACTGACCAATCGGATTTTGGCCCGCTCCGCTCGCTATATCGGCACCGGTTCGCCCATCGAAAATTATCCAACTTATCCAAAGGGCCGCACCAGTTTCGTCGGCGTGCCGGTTGATAGCAAGTTTTTCGAAAAAATATCGGACCGCGACAAGAAAAAGGTTTTCGACGCTTACGGCTTCGACCATAAATTGCCATTGGTTTTGGTGACTGGCGGCGGCAGCGGGGCGCAAGAACTGAGCGATTTGGCGGTGTCGGCCATGCCGAAATTGGCAGAGAGCAAAATTCAAACATTATTATTGACCGGCCGCCAATCGCGCGGGCCTTTTCCGGACAACGAATATTTCAAAGCCGTGACATTCATCAATGGTTTAGCGGACGTGATTCGCGCCGCCGATGTCGTGGTGTCGCGGGCCGGCGCCTCCAGCTTGGCCGAATTAGCGGCAGCGGCTCGGCCGGTTATTTTGGTGCCGCACCGACACCTAGCCGGCAATCATCAAGTCAAAAACGCCGAAGTTTATGCTAGGCAAGGCGCCGTGACGGTGCTCGGTGCATCCGGCAGCGGCGACAGATTATCCGCGCCATTGATTGAATTAGTGGCCGATGGCGCCGAACGAACAGAACTGTCACGTTCGATTCACAAATTTGCCAAGCCAAATGCGCTGGACGACATGGTTGATTTGATAATCAAAGGAGCCAAATCATGAGCCGAAAAAGCAACGAGCAGCCAGTGCGTCGCCGCTTAGCCGAGCGCGAAGCGGAGCAGCGGCAAGAATATCAAATCTCGCGGACGATTTCCGATTCGTCGACCAAGCGCGTCAAAAAATCGCAGCGCGACAAAGTTCACAGAACCGCATTGCGCCGGAAACGCTTTCACGGCTTCGTGTTTTTTTGCGTGTTCGTGTCGCTGATTGCCGCTCTAGCGCTGTCGCAGATTTATTTCGATTCGGTTTATGTCAGTTTCAATGAAGACACCGACAAAGTCGTGAAAAGTCCAGACTTCGACAAAATTGCCCGCTTGACCAAAGAATATCTGAACGACCATCCGGCCCAAAGAGTCAGTTTCTTGCTAGACCAAAGCGATTTAAATAGATACATTCAAAAAGAAATGCCGGAAATCGAAAACGCCAAATTGCAAAAAGCCAATTTGTTCTCGAGTTCACTGACGCTGAGCCTGCGGCATCCGGTGGCTAAGTACGGCGACGCCTTTGTCGACGCCAGCGGGACGGTCTTCAGCCAAAATCATTACAATGAGCCGACGATTAACATCATCGACAACAGCGGCGCTAATGTCGAGGGGCTGACAGCTAAGTTTTTGAGTTTCGTCGGCCAAGTCATCACAGGACTGAAAGGGCAGGAATTGGCAGTAGAAAGCGTCGTCGTGCCGAGCGGCGCGGTGCGCTTCGTCGAATTTCGCATCAATGGCGTCGGCTATCCGTTCAAAGCCCAAATCGACCGCGAAGCGACCGGACAAGTCGCAGACATCATCAATATGAAAAAATACATCGAAAACAAAGGTATCATTCCGTCATATGTCGACGTGCGGGTCGAGGGGCGCGGATATTATCGATAGGGGTAGAGTTGGTGATTTCAAAGAAAACCAGCCAAAAGTATTGACTTTTCATTACGTTTGTGCTATAATGGAGGAGTGGGTGAGTGGAGAGACGTAAATCCCATTTACCTTGTCCTTTGAGTGTTTAGTTGAGATAGCGCTCAATCTATTTCGGTTTGTTGTTGTATTTCAATCGCTAGGTTGAAGGAGGGCCTCGTTATGAAGAAGGAAACAATTATTTCGTGTTTGTCGATAGCGCTAGTGTTGTGCTTTGTGGGGATGATGGTTGCTTTTGCAGGGCTGCATCGCGCTCAGGAGTTAGAAACGACCGCCAAAGATGTGGCGGCTAAAGAACCCGTCAAATATTGGAAGTTAGACGAAGATTTTGACGGTGACGGAAAGAAAGATTTTTGCATATATTCTTCAGTCATGGGTGAGATTTTGTATGTCGACAGCAGAGGCGTAGCCCAGCTGTTAACCAGCGGAATTGGGGCTGTAGAAGTCAGAGTTCCTGATGATATCGTTGATGGCAAGTTCCTCGGGGCAGAAGCCACAATCGGTTGCGCGGAATTTGAAGATGGCTATGTTTATGTCGCTCATATTGTGGACGACAAAGGTGACATAGTCACATATACGCAAAAGGAGCTGAAGCAGGCGCCGAGTCTGCCGCAACTGAATAAAAAGGCCATTGATTTTTGAGAGAAAGTCAGTGGCTTTCTCTTTTGCAAAAATTTTGTTAAAATGTGGTTATGAAAAAGAAAACTTTGAAAGAAATCGTCATCATTGCCTTTGGGCTGGTGATTTTGCTGGGCGGTGTGTGGGTGTCGAATAATTTGCAGTTGTTGGTTGATGAATTTGTGATTTGGCAAAATCCGCCGTCGGCTGATGCGATTGACATCGCGGCGCGGACTGACATGAGCGAGCTGGGCCAGCGGATATTTTATGCTGCGCGGCCGCAGTTCGACGAGGCGGGCGCGTTCAATGAGCATTGTTCTGGTTTTGAAACTACTATGATTATACTCGGTTGCTATGACGGCGACAAAATTTACGTTTTCAACGTGTCAGACAGCCGTATCGCCGATGCCAAATACGTCACGGCGGCGCACGAGATGTTGCACGCGGCTTATGAGCGGCTGGACGAGTCCGAACGCGAGCGGGTGGACGGTATGTTGGACCAAGAATATTCGCGTTTGGATGATCCGAGCTTGGTTGAAACTATGGCCGGTTATGCTCAGATGGAGCCGGGTCAGCGCAGCAACGAATTACATTCGATTATTGGCACGGAATATGTTGATTTGTCGCCGGAGCTGGAGGAATATTATGGGCGTTATTTTACCAATCAAGACGTGGTGGCGCTGTTGGCCGGCAGTTACAAAAAAGTTTTCACTGATTTGGAAAATGAGCAGACTGGTTTGAAGTCGCAGATGGACGCGCTGGACGGGAAGATTGCGGCGGATTCGAGTAATTACGACGCGACTTTGACGCGGCTCAATGCGGACATCGCGGTTTTCAATGGGCGGACATTTTCGTCTGAATATGAATACAATTCGGCGCGCCAAGCTTTGCAGGCGCGGATTGATGCGTTGGACGGGCTGGCGGCGCAAATTCACAGCGACATCGCGCAGTATAATGTTTGGGTCGAAGAGTACAATGAGCTGGGCGGCCGGATGCAGCAGCTGAGCGATAGATTAGATAGTCGAACGCAATTGTGATATACTGGTTCGTATGGTGAAATCGAGGGTAAAATTTGTTTGTCAAAAATGTGGTGAGAGTTTTTCGAAATGGACGGGGAAGTGCGAGAATTGCGGAGCGTGGAATTCGCTGTTGGAGTCGGCGCCGGTGGTTGAGGGCAAATCGGTGGTGGCGCGCTCGTCTGGGCAGGCTCTGAAAGTTGAACGGATTAAGGACGTGGCGATTGACACGGTTTCCAGCCGTTTGTCGACTGGAATTGCTGATTTGGATTTAGTTTTGGGTGGCGGATTAATGTCGGGCGGCGTGGTTTTGGTGGCGGGTCAGCCTGGCATCGGCAAGTCGACGCTGTTGATGCAGGTTTCGGCGGCGATTGCGGTGCGCGACGAAGTGTTATACGTTTCCGGCGAGGAGTCGGCTTCGCAAATTAAGCTGCGCGCCGAACGGTTGGGGGCGAAAAATGGTGAAAAATTAGATTTGGTTTCGTCGACTAATGCCGATGACGTGGCGGCGACGGTTTTGACCGGCCAATATCGGTTAGTGATTGTCGATTCGATGCAGACGATGGCGATGGCAGAAGTCGCGTCGGCACCGGGCACGGTGTCGCAGATTACTAATTCGGCCAATATTATCATTCGGGCCGCCAAAGCTTCGAACACGGCGGTGTTGTTGGTCGGCCACGTTACGAAAGAGGGCTCAATTGCTGGGCCGAAAGTTTTAGAACATTTGGTCGACGTGGTTTTGCAGTTTGAGGGCGATCGTTATGGTGGTTTCAAGATTGTACGGGCCATCAAAAACCGCTACGGCTCGACGGCCGAAGCGGCGATTTTCGATATGAAAGACAATGGGCTGGAAATCGTCAATAATCCGTCGGCGGCACTGCTGGCCGAGCGGCGCGAAGAAGATGGTTCGGTGGTGCTGGCCACCATGGAGGGCAATCGGCCGTTGCTAGTGGAAATTCAAGCATTAGTCAACCCGACTAGTTTCGGCTATCCCAATCGCACGGCCAGTGGTTATGATTTAAACCGCTTGAAATTATTAATCGCGGTGTTGGAACGCCGCACCAAATTGAAATTATCAGAAAGCGACATTTATCTGAACGTCGTCGGCGGCATCAAAATCAGCGACCCAGCGGCCGACTTGGCGGTCTGCATGGCGATAGCCAGCGCGGCCGCTAAGCGAAAACTGCGAGCCGGCGCGGTAGTCTTCGGCGAAGTCGGCTTGGGCGGCGAAATCCGCAGCGCCACGATGGTCGACAAACGCATCGCGGAGGCCAAAAAGCTCGGCTTCAAATACGCCATCGCGCCCAAATCAGCCGCTCGTCACAAATTCGTCACGCCGGCCGCCGATTTGCGCGACGCTCTCAAT
The DNA here is from genome assembly GCA_031266275.1 of Candidatus Nomurabacteria bacterium. Lineage (GTDB taxonomy): Bacteria > Patescibacteriota > Saccharimonadia > Saccharimonadales > Saccharimonadaceae > JAISBI01. The sequence goes on from JAISBI010000002.1 coordinate 15,241, forward strand.
CAGCATTTGAAATAAATAAAATAGCCGAAAACTATTGACTTTTATGAAAAAGTGTGATACAATAGAGAACATGCGTTAAGCAAAATAAAAACAGAAAGGAAAACATACCATGAAAGTCAGAATATTACAGCATATTTACGAAGGACGTATCGCCGGCTATCGCAAAGCGCACAATTTATTGGAGTTTGATATATATGACGGTGAGCCGAAAAAATATATTAAATATGCGGAGGCAACTCGAAGTTACGCTTTCGAGAAAGACAACTGGCGCTCCGTCAAACTCAGTTTCCCGTATGAGAATATCGACGAGGATTTGCTGCTGCGGGAAATAGAAAGCCTAATTAATAACGGAAAAGCATATATTCGCGGCAACGACGAAAAATTCAATGGGCCAGAGTTAGCGTCAACTTTTTCTGTTATTATTGACTCCTCGAAACACCCAAGTGGAAACTTCGACAAGTTATCTGACGGCGTGAATGATTACTGGATTCCGAAAAAAAGCGCATTGGGCGAAAAGATTTTGTCAGCATCTGGTTATTCTCGGTTGGAAAAGATGTCGAATAGTGAAATAATCGATATCGTCAGCTCCTTAACGAAAAACTTGGATGAGTCGTAGATAAAAGAGAGTGGAAAATGGAAGATTTATCAATACAAATACCACAACCTCCGCAGGCAGATTTTTCGCCGCCTGCTACTGAGGCCGAAGTCTCGAAAACGACCCACGAGGTGATAAATGCTCCGGAAGAGGTGGTCGAATACGCCGGCGAAGTGGCTTTGGAGCAGGCAGTTGAGATTGCCGGCAGGCCTGAGCCTGAAGTTGCTGTTGCTGCTGGGACTTTGGACAGTGGCGGACAAGATAGTTTAAATTTAGCAGAGCAAATGGAGGCTGATATAAATTCGAAAGTAAGCACCATAGAACACGAAACAGAGCGGAAGATTCAGGAATTATGGGCTGATACGTACAAGCATATCACGGAACAGATTGGGTTATCAGAGTACGAGGCGATAGAAATGATTGGTGAGGACAAGATGAATAAAATTTTGGGCGAAGAAAAAGTTGGCGAGATTAAAAGCGCTTTTGAGGAAGATGTTGTCGATGAGACTACTAAAATATTACAAGAAGCCTATCAGCGCGTTGGTTTGACGCTTGATGATGGTGTGAAGAAATTGGTGAGAAGTGAGGTGGAGAATTACAAGAAACCGGTTTCGAATAGGACAGCATAAAGTGCCGTTAAGTGTAGATTGGCAGAAAAAGAATAATCCCTACCTGTGAGGTAGGGATTGTTTTGACTAAGCTTTCGCGTTAACTGGCATTTAGAAGAAAGTAGTCAGAGCGGTTTTCAGAGTTATCTCAAGCGCACTTCAATCACGCGCTGCCCATTCGCCGTTAGCGGCGTCGCCACTCTAAGCTCGTCTTCATCGCCGATTTTTTCACATAGGCGAGCGAAGACTTTTCCGATATCCGCCACCGGTATCGACAGCGTTTCGGCTTCGACGGTTTTTAGCGGCTTGTTCGGCCCGCTTAACTCTCGGACGACATTAACCCGTCTAGCCGTAGACTGTTGGGCGCCGGTTGAAAGATAAGACACGCACACAAAACGGGTGTGCTCTTCGTCTCCTATGCACGACTCTATCTTCATGCCGACGATGCTCTCGGGTAAATCGTGGTCGTCGAACGCTTCTTCGATACAGCATGAGTGATGGAAGCCGTTAAGATATTCCATTATACTCTGCACGTAACTAAGCTGCATGCGGTCCCTGACCGACGCCAATTCCTCTCGAGCGGCCTTGATTGCAGATAAAATAGCCATTACATAAACCACCTTTCAGGTTCGTGGCGACTCCGTCACCATAACGGGTAATCCATATGATTACTCTTCCATTATAGCACATATACTTTAAAAAGTCAAGTTTTTTGGGCAGTTTTTCATTTCCGTCTCTGTAAAACCACTCTTTTTACGAGTGCAGTTTTCTCTATTTTGCTGTTAATTCCCACCAAAACGCCGAGTGCGGTGGGAGAATTCGTCGATGCAGAAGTCGATGTCTTGGGCGGTCATGTCGGGCCAGTTTTTGTCGAGGAATAATAATTCTGAGTAGGCGGCGCGCCAGAGCATGAAATTTGAGATGCGCATTTCGCCGGAGGTGCGGATGAGCAGGTCGACCGGCGGCACGTTGGGATAGTAAAGGTAATTGGTGAAATTTTCGACGGTTAACTCGGCTGCGTCGACGCCGCTGTTGATGATTTTTTGGCAGGCTTCGACGATTTCCAGTTGGCCGCCGTAATTGAAGCAGATGCTCAATGTCCCGCCGGTGTTGTCCCGAGTCAATGCTTCGGCTTTGTCGATGAGGCTGAGCAGGCTTTTTTTGACCTGTCCAGTGCGGCTGCCTAAGAAAACTATGCGGATATTTTGCTTGTGCAGGCGTTTGGTCAGCTTGCCGCAGAGTTTGCTGAACAGGCCCATCAGGAAGTCGACTTCGTCTTTGGCGCGCTGCCAATTTTCCGTCGAAAAAAGATAGAGCGTGACGAATTTGACGCCTTTTTTAATCGTGTCTTCGGTGATGTCGACAGCTACATCGAGTCCACGCCGGTGTCCTTCGAAAGTCGGCAGGTTGCGGGACTTGGCCCAGCGGCGATTGCCGTCCACGATGTAGCCGATGTGATTCGGAATGTTTAAATGGTTTTTTTCATTCATCTTTGCTCATTTTAGCACAAAGTGTGTTAAAATGATACTGCGTATCATTGAAACATGGCGTCGCCTCAGTTATAAGAGCAAGCTCTTGCAACACTCAGCTCAACCATGTTATAATAGAAATCGGCCTACTTTGGTCAAGACATTATTTCAAAAATTTTAACAGAAAAAGGAGAACAATGGAAATATTAACAATAGTTTTGTTTGGGTTGGTGTTTGCGGCGCAAATAGCGACGTTTTTGAAAGCGAAAGGCGGCCGCAAGATTGCGCGCGGGTCGATTTTGCTCGACACTTCCGCCATCATGGACGGGCGCATCGTCGATGTGGCGGCGACTGGCATATTGACGGCCGAGATGATAATCCCGCGCAGCGTCATTCGCGAGATGCAATTATTGGCGGACAAATCCGACAATGACAAGCGGGCGCGAGCACGGGCGGGGCTGGAAAATATCAAAAAGCTGCAGCGGCTGGAGACGGTTGCCGTGACAATTATCAACGACGGCTATGCTACGGAGGGCGTCGACGAACGACTGCTGACTCTGGCGGAAAAATATAATTCGTCCATTGCGACGGTGGATTTCAATTTGAATAAAGTCGCCAAAACGATGGACATCGTCGTCATCAACGTCAACGAGTTGGCGCAAGTTTTGCGCATGAATTATCTGCCGGGCGAGCGTTTGGAAATCCAACTGACTCAGACTGGTCAGAATCGCGACCAAGCGGTCGGTTATTTGGACGACGGCACGATGGTGGTGGTGGCTGAAGCCAAAAATCTCATCGGGCGCAAAGTTAAAGTCGAAGTGGTGCGGGCTTTGCAGACTGAAGCTGGGCGCATGATGTTTGCCAAAAAAGTCGCCGGTCAACCGTCAAACCAATCGAGTCAACCCGGCCAGTCGACGCCGAACAGCAGTTCGTCTCATAATTCATCGGCTAGCCAGAAGAAAACCCAGCGCAAAACTTATCGCGGCAAGCGGCGTGCGCGAACGCCCGAAGATTCATTGATTGCAGCTAATCGTTGATAAAATGTTGACTCTACGGTATTATGCCGGACGGCTTGATGGTTTTGACCGAGCCGCTTGATTCTGCTCCGTACAATAATTCATCTTCGACTGAAATGCTGACGCCGATGGCTTCGCCGGACAGATCGACGCTCGATGGTACGTTGATGGAATATCTATAGTAGCCGTCGCCGCTGATGACGGGTGATGGCAAGGGGTAGCTTTCGCCAGCGATGGTGACGGAGCCGGACTTGATTGGGTGGTTGCCGGGCATGATGGCGAATTCGATTGATAATAATTTGAACGGCGAGATGTCTTGGTAGCGGCCGCTGATGCTGCTGTTGATTTCCGGTATGGTGTCGGAGCAAGAGTGGACGTCGTCGTTGTTGTCGGGATCCCAGCCGGTGTCGGCGGCGTAACTTTCTTTTCTGGTGGCGGGGTCGTAGTTTCTGGTGACTTCGATGTCAATGCGGGCCGCTACTGGTGTGCATTCGGTGGCTAATTTGTGGCTGATTGAATCGAATGTCAATGTCACGCGAGTCGAAGTGCGTTGATTTTTGTTATACCAGCTCGGATATATGTCGGACTTGCCGTTGATGTTCAGCGATTGGACGCCGTCTGGTTTGGTGAACCAGTCGCCCTCGTGCCAAGTGCCGTCCGGTTGGAAAATGTCGAGGTGGCTGCGCGACTGAATATCACGGATGTATGGCCCGAGCGACATGCCGTCGCCGCTTTTCAGGCCTTTCGGGATGTGATTGCCCAGCCATATTGACAGGGAAGCTTTCGGTGAATAACTCATCATCCAGAGATCTTTTTGGCGGGCGCCGGAGCCGGTGTCGGTGGTACCGGTCTTGGTGGCAGTTTTGACTCCGTTAATACAGAAGCCGGCCGAGCAGTAGCCCATGACGCCGGCGCGGGCATTGGCGTCGGACAAGATGTCACTGATGATAAAGGCGGTTTGCGGGTCGATGGCTTGTTCGACTTTTTGAGAATCTTCCCACCAATAAACTTGCTCTTTGCTGTCGTTTTCGACCGATAGAGTGCTTTCGTATGAGCGATATTGGCCCATGCGGGCAAAGGAGGCGAAAGCGTTGGCGTGCTCGACTTGTTTGGCGCCGCACGAACCGATGGCGGACGATAGGCCGGCCATTTCATCGTTGGTGTCTTCGCAGTAGCTGACGTCGCCCAGTGCTCGTATGAAGTCCCATGAGTGCGGCACGCCGTCGTCGTTATAACCAGTCTGCGCCATTGCGCGAATAGCGGGGACGTTGCGCGATTCGGACAAGGCTTGGCGAATCGGTATCATGCCGCGAAAGTTGCCGGTCGCGTTTTGGACCGAGCGTCCGTCGGCAGTGGTGTAGCAAACTCCGGTGACATTGCCGCGACACTGCGGGATGGCGCTGTCGTCGATGAGCGAACCGGCGCCATAAGTTGGCTCTTCGCGCCGCTCGATTAAGCCGGCGTAAACTTCGGGCTTGATTGACGATCCGGGTTGGATGTAAGCGGTGGCTTCGTTGACCGAGCCATAGTCGCCGTAATTGTAGTCGCGCGAGCCTTGCATGGCTAATACTTGGCCAGTTTGAGAATCAATCATGGTGGCGGAAGCGTTGTCCGCGCCGATGCGGTCGGCGAACCCGCTGTCGAACATGTCGGTGACTTCTTCCTCGACGATTTGTTGGACGCGCCAGTCTAGAGTCGTGACGATGGCTAGCCCACCTGCGCCGACGACGTCTGTGCCGAGTTTGGTTTCCAAATCGCCTTTGACCATTTGGACGAAGTGCGGCGCTTTGACGCCAGCTAATTGGTCGGACAATGGTTTGACGGTGGCTAGCACATCAGTTTTCTTGGCCTCGTCAGTGGCTTTTTGCAACTTCGAACAGTCGATGCTGTCGAAAATAGGGTCACCGGCCCGCGCGCGATTTTCTTTGAGATGGTCGCATTGTTCGGCCATGTAGCTCAGCGTCGTCCATTGCCGGCGCACCAAGCCATTGCCGGCGCTGCCATCGTCATTTTCGAAGATTTCGCAGTCAGTCGTGGTCGATACGACGTTACCTTCGTCGTCTAGTTCGGTGATTTTTTCGCCACAGACTTGCAGGACGTAGTAGGGGTTGTAGAGGCTGGGATTTTGTGGAATGGCAGCGATAGTGGCGGCTTCTGCCAGAGTCAAATCTTTCGAGCTTTTGCCGAAATAAGTTTGTGAAGCTGATTCGACACCGTTGCGCCGTCCGCCGTACGGTGATTGGTTCATATACATCGTCAAAATTTGATCTTTGCTGTATTTCGTCTCTACAATCATCGACATGACAGCCTCGCGGAATTTGCGGTCAATGCCGGACATGCCACTGCGCTCGTTGGCTTTGTCGCTCAGGAAAACTTGTTTGACTAACTGTTGAGTCAGGGTCGAGGCGCCTTGAGTGCTGCCGCCGAAAATATTATTGAAAAAGGCCCTGATGATGCCGAAAATATCGATGCCGCCGTGCTCATAGAATTTTTTATCCTCGATGGCGATGGTCGCCATTTTGGCATATGGCGAAATTTCGTCGCTTTCCACCGTTAACCGATAGTCGCCGGAGCCTTTGTCTTCCCATAAGACAGTGCAATTAGCGCGGTTAGTGTCGATTTTGCCATTTTCGTCCAAGCAGTTGCGGTCATAATAAGTATTGACAGTGTTGGCGACCGTGATGCCGTCGGCGATGCGTTTTTCGACGTCTGCCCAAACCATCGCGACTTGCACGGCGAGCAATATGATGGCGGCAGCGAAAATACCCAGCAACGCGAAAAAGAAATGCCGCCGACCGAATTTAGTTTTCAGATAACGAAACCAAGTGGTCGGCAAAAACCGTCGAAAAAACCGCTTCCACGGATTTTTGGGCAATTTAGCGATATAAGCCGCGCGTTCCCGCGCCATAAAGGCTTTTTTGAGCGCCCGTTTACTCACTTTGCCGCGCCGCGCGCCTTTTGGACCTTTCGAATTCGAACCGGTCAAATTTGACCCAACCTTAAAACCGCTTTGCTTTTTCCTCATTTCCACTCCTTCCTCATTTGTCATAAATTATATATCAAAAAAAATAAAAAGAAAAGACTTGATTTTTGATTTTGTTTATGTTAATATGAGACCGTATAGTGTAATTAAAATAAAAAGAAGGAAAAAATTATGAGCAATAATAAGCCACCTAAACCAAATAAGCAGACTCCCGTCAAAAGTGCGTGGGAGATTGATAACACAGATAAATTTGGTAAAGTAGATATACCACCAGAGGCTTTAACTGCTGGTGTTCGTGATGCTAAAGATTTGGCTGAATGGCAAGCTGAACAGTCGGCCCACAAAGCCGAGCAGGCAAAGCGCGAGGAAGAGTCTAGGCAGGAGTCTATCAAACAGACGCGTTTAGATAATTTAGAAAAGGCACGTGTTGCCAAAGCCGCCAAAAACAAAGCGCAAAAAGAATCGATTTTTAGCACCAAAAAAGAGCACGAAGCCTTCATTGAAAATCTTTATGGTAGCAATACTGCCATAAACCCGCCTGAGCAGAAAGCTAGCGGAGAAGTCGCACCAGTCCCACCAATAGAATCTGTTGGTGAGACATTTACTCCACCGGTAATAAAATTTGAGGGGAGTAAACCCGTTGAGCCGGAAAAGCCTGACGAACCTTTCGTCTGGACTCCACCAGCGGAACCTAGTTTCCCGTCGCCCCCGAACCGTAGCGGCGAGGCTATGCTGTCACCAGAAAACACACCTGGCGAGGAGGCATCCACTGGTTCCGGTTCCGGCTTCGCACCTGAAGAATCAGCACCTATTTCTCCTGTAGAAGGAGCTGAATCATCTCCATTCGCAGAGGCAGATAACGAAGACAATCGTCTTGGCCCCGATCGCACGTCGGATGGTCAAACTGGTCGTCAAAATGATGGTACGAGCGAGCAACTTTATGATGGCATTGATGAAGCGAAAAACCATGCTATGGGGGAAAGAGCTATTGGTGGCCTGAAGAATTTCTTTGCTAGCGCGGGTGAAAAGACCAAATCTAAGTTTAATGATGTGAGGGCCGAAATATACAAAGTTGGATTGGGCTCATATCTGCTTGGTTCACTGAAGAGAGGAGCTAATAAGCTGCTTTCTATATCAAGCGATCAGTTAAATACTTTGAATGATAAAGAAAAAGACGCAAAGCGAAAGGCTCTAGGCGTTGCTCTTGGCGTGACTGCTGCTGCGGGTGCTGCAATATTAGCTTCGCCGCAATTAGCTATGAGAGCGAGCCCAGCCCTGAGCCATTTGGCTGAGATGTTTGGGATAGATATGGACATGGATGATGGGACTGCTGAGGCTGATAGTGGCGGAGCATCAGACACTGATGTCGACGACGACAGCTCGCCATATGGCGCCTTTGGCGGCAGCGGTGAAATTGACGACATAGACCTGCACCATGAAGGCGACATCTTGCCAGACGGTAACGAAGTCTATTCCGTAGGAGGCTACCTCGAAGCTGACGATCCGTTCTTTGAGGCGGGCAAGGAAGGCCAATTCAGTTTCGGCGCCTTTAATTATGACGGTCCGTTTGATGAAAGTTATACCGATAAAGTTCTCGATGAAGGCTTGGTCAAGCTGTTTGATTCTCCGTCCCAGACTTCTACGCAGATGTGGATGATGGATTGGGATGGTATACCAGAGGGCGTTAATTCTCAAGAAGACCTCCAGCAGTACTTAGTGGGGTTAAGCTCCGAACAATATGATGAGTTTGTCAATAATTATGGTAATTTCCTCCGAGAAAACGTCGATGTTGAACTGGTTGACATGCCTAATGTTTATGAAGGCACATACGAATGGGTCGATAAAAACGGCGTCCATCACATCGACCATGATAATTATGTCAGTAGAAATGACTCTAGTGACCATGCGCTTGAGCTCACATATAAACAAGATATTGTGAAAGATGGCGAGATCATACATCATGCAGGCGACAATGTGTTTAACACGGACAATGCAAGAGGCGAAGGTTTTGACAATCCGGGCGAAGTGGTTTTGCGCGTAGAATGTGCAGAGGAGTTTAGTCTTGGGCAGCCTTCTCAAGGCATTGATATTGATGTGACGAAAGAAGATAAAGACAAGGAACCCGATACCAGTACAGAATTTGACGACAGTAAAGAACGGGAGGTTGGGAAAGAAAACGATCCGAATACAGAGACAGATGCTAGTAAAGAGCTACTTTCCGATAAGAAACCCGACGATCCAGATCCAGAGCCAACGCCAGATCCAGGTCCAGAGCCAACGCCAGAACCGGAACCTGTGCCGCCAATACCAATACCAGAACCAGAACCAGAGCCAACGCCTGAGCCGGAGCCCGAACCAGAGCCCGAGCCAGAACCTGAACCAGAGCCCGAGCCGGAAAAAGATCCTGCAGAAACACCGCAGCCCGAAGTGCCCGTTGATCAGGGCAAGCAAGATAGTGATCCGGTTGGACCAAGCGAACCGGTCAATGAGAAACCGGTCGAAGAGGAGCCTGCTCCAAATCCTACACCTGAGCCAACACCTATACCAGCACCTGTCCAACCCCCAGATAGCGAGCCGGTAGAGGTAGACACCGGCGCCGGCGAGGGAACTCAAGAGGTGCCCGCAGACAGTACCGAAGATCAAGCTGAGTCAGGTGAATCTGGCAATGGCACGGCCGATGACGGCGAAACGAGGCCTGGTTTTACGAAAGCTGGCTTTAATAGATTGAATTAAATAAAGGAAAGGAATAAAGAAGAATGACGAAGAAAATTAATATCAAAAAATCTCCAGCCCGCAAGCAAGTGCTGAAAGTGCAGTGGCATCTGCATCACAAATTGGCTTGGCTGGTGGTGGCTGGCGCGCTATTGACAACAGCGATAGCTTCGCTGCCGAGCTTGATCAGTGCATGGGGACCTGCCCGTACGCTCTATACTTTAAACCAAGTAAACGGCGGAGAACTTGGCAACACGCCGGTTCTTAACAGCATCAAAGATCAAAACAATATCGACGGTCTCATCGCAGAGTACAACAAAACTCACCCCAAACAGCAGATAACGTCTTGGGTTGGTGATGAAACGCAATTCCTAAACGTCAAAGAAAAAGGCGCTTCAACTGACGATCCATATAATGGCTGGAAATCAGCCGAGCCAAATTGGAAAAATCCGCAAGTCGTAGAACCTGGCAAGACCTATCGTGTCCGAATGTTCGTGCACAACAACAACCCCAGAGGTTTGAATGTCGTAGCGCAAAATGTGCGGGCATGGGTCAATATGGCGGACGCCAGCGCCGAAACAGAGAAGACCATCACGGCCTACATCGGTGGCAGTAATACCAATGAGGTTTATGACGAAGCAAAATTTACTTCCACTGGAGGCAAGAAATTCAATCTAGCGTATATTCCAGGTTCTGTTAAGTACGTCAATAACTGGACGTTAGACCAAGCCCGAACAGATTTTAATTATACGATTGACAGCAAGACTTATAAAGGCTACGCTCCGCTGTCGGATTATATGTTCGCCAAGCAAGGCGTACTGCTCGGGTACGATACCTATGACGCTGACACACTTCAATTTAACGGCAGCATACCGGGCTGTTATCAATACAGCGGCTGGATTTACTTTGACCTCGCAGCTCAATTCCAAGACACCGTCGGAATTGGTGTGACGAAAGAGGTGTCGAAACAGGGTGCTAATGATTGGCAGAAATCGCTCAAGGTTAATGTCGGCGAGACAGTCGACTTCGAAATCGCTTATGCCAACCGCAATACTGGCGGACTGGGTCAATATGGGGTGGTAATTCGCGATATATTGCCCAAAGGCATGGAGTTAGTGCCAGAGAGCACTCAATATGCCAGTGCTGATACGCAAGGTGAATATAGGAAATGGGAAGCCCATAGCGGAAACAATAACACGATTACGTTTAATGGCATCAATGCCTCTGACGCAAAGACTGCTTACGCTCCGACCAAAGACCTGAGTTACCTAGTGAAATTCAGCGCCAAAGTCAGCGAAACTGTCTGTGGCAATAATGACATTACATTAACTAATATCGGACGCGTCAGCGCCACGACTAGCGACAAACGATACTTCAACGACGCTACGGCTGATGTCATAGTGGCGGCCAACGAATGTCCACCGGACGTTCCACCATATACGCCGGACGTTCCACCTACTACTCCGTCGACCATCGCTAAAACTGGTGCCGGCGCTACCATCGCTGCCATAGCGGTCGCGGCCGCCATCATAGTTTGGCACCATTTCTATGTGCAGCAAAACAAACTCAAGAAGCCGGCTCATTTGCGCACTGCAAAATCTCGTAAACGTAAATAAATGGCGCGAAAAAAAGCAAGTCTCAGCAACACCGTCGCAGTTAATAATAGCGACAGTGCTGCTTTGCCGAAGAGGAAGCTGGACGCGCTCGACTTCGTCACATTGAGAGAAAAAGCGCCACCAAATTCGAAGATTATAAACGATATAGCGATTGAAGATGGCGAATTGGTTAGAATCAAAAGATTGAAAAATGCAGATTTTATTTATCGAAAGCCCAAGCTCGGTGACTGGCTATTCGTCAGAGACATTGCATCGGTACGCAAAGGCTTGACGCTGGCCTCGACCAGCTATCTGCAAGGGAAAATCGTGATAAATTCAGCTAAATTCTTTAGGCCACACAGCAATGACAAATCTTACCAACAGAGGATGTTTGCCAATACTGAACTGGCCGAATGGGCCATACCATCCTTTGCGGTTGATACCAAAGACGAAGTGCAGGATTTATTAAATGGTGGCAGACTACATTTTCCCATATTAATCAAACCAGAACAAGGAGCGCAGGGCAACGGAGTTCAAGTCATAAAAAACCTGTCTCAGCTGGACGAGATTGGTAGTTTCAGCGAAAAAGTCGTCCAACCGTATATAGACTTTGAGCGTGAGTGGCGGGCTTATGTCATTGGCGGCGTCTTTTTCGCCGCGTGTTATTCCAGAAACACTATTGGCAGCGACCGAAAGCCGCATGGACGGTATTTCGACTGCGAAACGTCACCGGAGATACTCAGAAAGATTGAAAAGATATCTCTGCTCGCCACCTCAATACTGGGGCTTGAATACGCAGGAATTGATATTTTACGCGACAAAGTAACCGGCCAGTTTTATATAATAGAGGCTAATGTGGCGCCAGCGGTGGTCATGGAAGAATGGTGCGAGAAGACAAAAGTTAACATTGCTGACGAAATCTTTCATTGGTTCAAAGAGCGTGATAAATTGTTGCTGCAAAAATTGCCGTTAGAGACTTGTTTGAGCGATTATTTGACGTCGCGTGCGGGGAAATTAGCCAAAGGAACTCGAGATGCGGTTGCTAGCATTTTAGCTCTCAAAGACGTGGCGAGAACTGATTTGACTGAAAAAGCCATCCTCGACGATTATTTTGGCACTTCGTTAGAAGACAAGCTGAAATTCCTCTATAGTGAACTCAATGAGCAAAAACACCCCAAGATAACTAAATTAATATTAGACGAGGCGGGTAAATCGGTTTCTTGGGCTGGCAATTTTCTTGTTAACACTGTGCCGCAAAATGATAACTTTACGGTGCCGAGTGTTGCGCATACTTTGGGGAACGGGGCAGTGGCTTCTGCGTACTATATTGCCATTAAAAAGATGATGAATCGCTAGTTGTGATATACTAATTGACATGAAAGTGCGAATTATCAGCGGAGAGTTTGGCGGGCGTTTGATTGATACGCCGACGCGGCGGTCGACTCATGTGATGGGCGATCGGGTGCGGTCTGGCTTGTTTAACATGATAGACGTCGCCGGGGCGGTAGTTCTAGACGCTTTCGCTGGATCGGGCGCGTTGGGGCTAGAGGCGATTAGTCGCGGTGCGAAAACAGTTATTTTCGTCGAAAAGGATCGGGCGGCGGCTCGTACTGTTGTAAAAAATACAACACTTTTTGACATTTCTAAAAAAACTCAAGTTACCAATACGACGGTCGAAAATTGGATGGCGACTACAGATGAAAAAGCGACCAACTTTGACATCATTTTTGCCGATCCGCCATACCATAAGCCGCAGTTTTCCACAACCGCTAAGCTGGCGAGATATTTAAAGCCGAACGGGCTTATGATATTATCTATATCAGCTAGAGTGAGTATTCCGACCGTTGAGGGAGTTGTTGTGGTGGACAAACGCGAATACGGAGAAGCGAATTTGATATTTTACCAACGTGTGTGAGATATCGATGATGTGAGGAAGACGCTACTCTTGCCGGAAAGGCGTCGCAATGCGGCGCTTTTTCTGTCGCAACCTGTTTTTGCGAGCAATGTGTTGATATAGCCATTTGCATTTTGCAAATATTTTGGTTATACTTGGGTCATGGATAAAGTTTCACGGTATTTAGCAGAGCATTTAGCAGGGGAAGTAATCAACGATTCGAAAATTCGCGAAACTTACTCGCACGATGCGTCAATTTTACAAATCAAGCCGACAGCAGTGGTATACCCGCGTTCGGCTGAGGACATACAAAAAATAACCCGCTTTTCTTTTCGCTTGGCTGAGCGTGGTTTGAAAATGCCCATCACGGCGCGCGGTAACGGCACCGACCAGACTGGTGCAGCCATCGGCGAGGGTATCATCGCTGTTTTTCCGGCACACTTGAATCACGTCATGGAGCTAGACGAACGTGAGCAGCGAATTCGCGTCCAGGCCGGTATGAATTATAAAGGTATGGAGGATATTTTATCGACGCATCGTTTGGCGTTGCCAGTTTATCCGCTGAGCTATCAGACGTCGACTGTCGGTGGTGCCATTGCCAATAATTCCAGCGGTGAAAAGTCGGTCAAATACGGCGCGATGCGCAACTTCGTCGATAGGTTAGAAGTGGTTTTGGCGAATGGCGAAATCATTGAGACCGGCCGTTTGAATAAGAGTGAATTGAGTCGAAAAAAAGGCTTGCCTGGTTTGGAGGGCGAGATTTATCGTCAATTAGACGGCTTGATTTCGGACAACGAAGACATCATCAAATCTGTCGCAGCGCGGCCGGTTTCGTCCAATGTCGGCTATGCCATTGAAAAAGTCCGCCACGCTGACGGTTCGTTCGATTTGACGCAGTTATTCGTCGGCTCGCAGGGCACATTGGGCATTATCACCCAAGCCATCTTGCGTGCGGAAGCAGCGCCCGACAGCACTACGCTGGTCGGTTTTGCGCTGGAAGGTGCCGAAAATATCCAAAAAGTCGTCGACATCGTCACGCCGCTCAAACCCAGCATATTGGACTACGTTGACAAAACGACACTGGACATGACGGCCAAAATCACTGGTCGCAACCCAGCCAAGATTTTCACTGAAGTGGCCGATCCGGCCGGAATTTTCCTGATTGAATTTGATAATGTCAATGTCATTAAAGGCCGAAAGACTCTGCGCCAATTGGGACAATTGCTGACTGGATTAGGGCAAATCTACGTCGCGGACGATGCGAACGATGAAGAGAAACTGTGGTCGATTTGCCATTCGACCAACGCCATCGCGCGCGCTAATTTTTCCGGCAAAGTCGCCGTACCGATTATTGATGACGCCACTGTGCCGCTGGAAATGGTCGGGACTTTGGTCGCCGCCGCGAAAGATTTGGCCGAGAAAAAATTCGTCGACGTGGCGATTTGGGGGCACATCGGTGCCGGCAGCCTGACGGTCATGCCGTTCATTGATTTGACGAAATTGCAAGACCGCCAAAACATCATCACCATGATGAATCGCTATTACAGCGACGTGTTGGAGTTGGGCGGTGCCATCAGCGGTAGTAAAGGCGACGGACGCCTGCGCGCGCCGTTTTCCGAGCGTCAAAGCGGCGAACAATTGAGTGAAGTTTTCGCTAAGGTCAAAGAAATCTTCGACCCGCACGGCATCTTGAACCCGAATGTCAAAATCGGCACCGACGTGCGCGAACTGATTACGAAATTCCGCTCCGAATACAACAACCACCGCCTGAGCGACCACCAACCGCGAAATTAAGCCGCTCGCATTCATAAAACATCTATGCTATAATCAGGTTATGAAATTATCAGAAGAACTAAAGTGGCGCGGATTTGTATCAGAAAACACCTTCGTAGATCCGAGTGAATTAGATAAAAAGACACGTAAATTCTATTGGGGCACCGATCCGAGCGCTGACAGCTTGCACATCGGGCACTTGGCTGCGTTGATGATGGTCGGCTGTTTCATCGATCATGGTTATGAGCCGACTTTGCTGGTTGGCGGCGGCACCGGCCTGATTGGCGATCCGAAGATGGACAAAGAGCGGCCGATTAAGCCTCTGGAGGAGATCGAGCAAAATTCTGAAAGCCTAGCGCGTCAATTGCGACAATTAATGGGCGAAGACATCAAAATCGTCAATAATATTGATTGGCTGGGCGATATGGGATTTTTCAAATTCCAAGGAGAAGTCGGGCGTTATTTCTCCATGACACAATTGATGGATCGCGACTTCGTCAAAGCTCGGACGGGCGAGGGCGGCACTGGATTATCGGTGGCGGAATTTACTTATTCATTGTTGCAGGGATATGATTTCCTGCATCTTTATAGGACTTATGGTATCGACCTGCAACTTTGCGGCGTCGACCAAGTGGGCAATTGCATGAGCGGACTGCATCTGATTGCGAAATCGGCCGGCGGCAAAGCAGACATTTGGAGCTGTCCATTAATCATCGACCAAGCCTCCGGTCGCAAATTTGGCAAATCCGAAGGTAATGCCGTATGGCTATCGCCGGATAAGACTTCGCCATACAAATTCTATCAATACTGGCTGAACGTGGATGACGCCGGAGTGATAGATTATCTGAAAATCTACACGAAGTTAGACAAAACGGCAGTTGATAGCTTAGAAAAATCAGTGCAATCGAATCCAGCCGCCCGCGAAGCTCAAAAAACATTAGCCTACGAAGTGACGAAATTAGTGCACGGCGAGGATACGGCTGATGCCGTCAAGCGCGCCACTGCAGTATTGTTCGGCTCGGAAGATTTAACTGACGAGACGCTGGCCATTTTGGAGAGGGAACTGCCGACACTTGAAGCCGGCATCAGCGTAATTGAAGCATTGACGGAGTCTGGTATCGCGTCCTCTAACGGTGACGCCCAGAGATTAATCAAAGGCAATGCCATTTCTCTGAACAGGGGAAAAATTCAAGCTGACCAGAAAATCGATAGTAAAACATTGTTGAAAAAAGGCAAAAATCAATTTATTTTGATAAAATAGCTTGGTTTTATGACTTGGTTATGCTAAAATAAGGGTTAAACAGGAGGTAAAATGGGAGCAAATAAGGATGAAATTCAGAATCAATCAGATTCGCCGGTTAAACCGTCGAATGACATGGGTGGCAAAGACCCTGCCACGCTTATCAAAGATATCGATTCAACTTATCAAAAATCTCACACTACCATTCGTCGCTATTTGCCCATCATCATAGTAGCCATTCTCATCGCTGTCCTATCGGTCGTGATGGTTAATGTCATGTCAAGGGGCAAAGGCACCACCCCCTCCTCCTGGTACAAAGCCGACCCCACCAAAGTCCTCTACTCTCCCTCCTCCTCCCCCACCACGGGTAGCAACAACATAGTAGTAGACCTCGACCCCAACCTCATTCCCATAGTCTACGGCACCA
>JAISBI010000001.1 GCA_031266275.1 Candidatus Nomurabacteria bacterium
CTTAGGTATACTTTCATGTTATAGCCTAGGGTATTGTTAGTGGTTGTTATGGTGTCTAGAATGAAGGGGGTGCAGGTGTTAGGAGAAAGAGTCAGGGTCTTTTCGTTGTTGATGGTGAGAGTGATATTGTCGGCGGCTTGGGTAGTTATGTGGGAGAGAAAGATAACGATCGTAATGCAAATTGCGACGCTTGTTGCTAATATTAGTTTTTTACCCATTTCACCCTGCTTTCTTTATATAGTTGTTATTTTGGTGTCAAAAAAGGACACCGCGAGGTGCTCTACAACCATATACACAACTAACGCTAACGCCTTTTGCTTACGCGATGTCCATTTTGGCGTCACGCAAACAAAGTTTATGTGATATTGTAGAGCAACTTAATTATACCACATTTTTTCTCACTCGTGATTTTTTATATGGACGGCACGCTATATCAACAGGCCAAAAAAAGGACACCGCGAGGTGTTATAGTCCGTTCACAGGTGAATAAATTGTCCACTATGCTTACGCGATGTCCGTTTTAATGGACAATCTATTCTGGTTAGCCGTTATTCACCTAGACGAATTATAACACCCCTGATTATAATAAAAAAATTCGCGAATGTCAAATGTTTTTTGCAAATTTATCGATTAAATTGGCGCTGCCATAGAAAATAACAGGGAGTAAATGACAAAATTGTCGCGGCGAAAAAATAATTGCCTTAAGCACCAATGCGGTCTTTTTTGTGTTTGCGTTTGGCATTTTGTTCGACATATTCAACAATCGGCGTGGCGACGTCGCGCCCCGTCACTTTCTCAATTCCAAAACCCGGACTGGCGTTGACTTCCAAAACTAACGGTCCACGAGTAGAGCGCATCATATCCACGCCGCAAACATTTAGACCCATGACGCGCGCTGCCTTAATTGCTATTTTTCGCTCAGCCTCAGTCAATTTAATCGTCTTGCCGACGCCGCTTTTATGCAAATTAGAGCGAAAATCATCGTCTAAACTTTGGCGCTTCATACTCGCCACCACGCGTCCGCCGACCACGAAAGCCCTGATGTCCGAGCCGGCGCTTTCAGCGATATATTCTTGGATTAACACATTGGTGCCATCCTCGTTGCGTAAATAAAAAGCCTGCAAAACCGATTTGGCGGCCTTGCGCGTTTCCGCTAGGACCACGCCGTTACCGTGCGTGCCGGAAGCTAGTTTTATAATCACCGGCGCGCCACCCAAAACATCGAGCATGCCATCGATGTCCGAAGCGTTTCGGCTAACAACTGTTTTCGGAATGTCGACGCCAGCACGGGCTAAAATCTGCGTAGAGCGCAATTTATCGCGCGACCGCGAAATCGCTAGAGAACTATTGACCGAATACATACCCTGCAATTCCAATTGGCGCAAAATCGTCGTGCCATACCGTGTCATATAAACCGCAATGCGCGGAATAATCGCGTCATACCCTTCAACCGTCTTCCCCCGATACTCAATAATCGGGTCGTCGTGGTCAATCGAGCCCCAACAATTTTTATACTTAATCACCTTGACTTCATGCCCGCGCTGTTCGGCCACCGCTTTCAGCCGCTTGGTCGAATAATTGGCATTTCCGTTACTTAAAATCGCGATTTTCATTTCCCATCCTCCTTTCGAAACTTAAACACCGAATCCGCAACTTCATAGCTATCGGTCGAACTATGAATAATGTAAATTATAACATCATTAGCCGTAGATACATCATAAGCCGCCTTCAAAGCCTCTTGCTTATCTAAAACCACAGTCGCCGGAACGCCAAGGTTATCAGCAGCTCGTTTAATCAACTGCGGGGCATCGCCTGGCTTGCGCTCGCTAGGAGAATCGTCGTCATTTTCTTTTTCATAAATAAATAATTCGTCGTAATGTGAAACAAATTTAGCAGCAGTCGAAAGAATATGTTCGTCCGGCCGAGTGCCCGTCATTCGAACCACGCCAATGACCCGACCTTTCCCCGAAACCAAAGTGCGAGCAAAATCGGCGACATTAGTTAAGCTCTGATATTCATGAGCGAAATCTAAGATTATTTTAGCGCCGTTCGACGCAGTTTTGATAACCATCCGTCCACCGCGCTCGTCTGGCCAATAGGATTTCAAAGCGTCTACAGCGCGGTCGAATAAGTTGCGGTCATCAAAAAAGAAAGTAAACAGCGCCGCAAAAATAAATAATGCATTGTAAAGCGTCGGCTGATGCTTCCCGCCTAAAATCCACGAATGGTCAGCAATATCAATCGCAGCGAGCCGCTTAGTTTTTTCTAAAATCACAATTTTATCACCCTCAACTTTAGCGACAAAATCAGCCGACGGATTAGCCTTAGAACTGAGGGTGCAAGCAATAGTTCGAATACTGCGATCCGGCCTGATAGCCGATAATTGCTTAACGACCAAATCGTTATCTGCACCATAAACTGCAAACCCGTTCTTCCGGATTTGGCGAAAGATGAAAGCTTTTTCTTCGGCTAATTGTTCGCGGGTTTGTAGGTAGTCGCGACCGATATGATCGTCATAAACATTAGTAAAAACACCAACTTGATGGCTCCAATAACCTAGCCCTGCAGCACGATTAGAGCCGAGCGAGGCCTCAAGAATTGCCACCGGTTCACTTTGCCCATAGAGAGCATAGAGGAACTTACCCGGACAAACAGTTGAACCAACTCCAAACAAACGCATGCTGTCGTTAGCCGACATTATCTTGCGGTCGCCAATATAGATACGGTGCGTGTCAACGCTCAAAACATCGCGCCTGAGCGCCGATTGCACAGCATGATGTAGAGCCCGAACGACACTGGTCTTACCTTTCGTTCCGGTGACCGCAATAATCTGAGACTTTTGGCTGATGTCAACGCCCATTTTAGTATCTCCAAGTCTTTTTTCTGCTCTCATCAAGCTCAACGTTCACCAAAAAACGCGAGCGGATAATTCTTCGTCCGATTAACAACGGATAGCCCAAGTCAGTCCGATTTGACAGCATAAAAGTTCCGACAAAAACTCGACTATTCGCGGAAAACTTCGTCTTTATAGTATATCTCTCTTCAAGATGGCCAGTGCTGCTGCGCACTTTTTGCGCCGAAAATTCCGAGAATTCACAGTGTTCGACCGCGCCACTCTTCGTCGTCACATATTCCGATGGTTTAATATCAAATTTTAAAATACCATTTTCAACCCGAATATTATCAGCGTGCAGCGATGACGAGTAAGCGCCCGTATCAATCTTCGCCACGATGCGCTTGATGTTAAGCTCCGGCATGCGCGCCTTGACGCGTCGCCCCACCACTTCCATCGGGTGCCCGAGTGAACGCCGGCTGCCGCTTATTTTATGAACCACATCGTAAAAGCTCTCGACTTCAGCATCGACTGTCAGCTGCGGTGCTCGATTAACTTCCAAAATGTACGGTTGGCCAGTGCCTTTATCGACAATAATGTCGACGCCGGCAATCTGCAGTTGCTCTTGACGAGCCGCCTTGCGCGCCAACCGAACAGCCTCTGGCACGGTTTTCGCGTCGATTAAAGTTTCCGTTCCGCCGGCCGATACATTATTGAGATGGGTGTCGCCTTTGCCTTGCCGCAAGCTCACGACGGCTTGCGACCCGTCCATCACTAACACCCGATAATCACCGTCATTGGGGATAAATTGCTGCAAAACAAATTTTAAATCTTTATTGTCGACCAATAATTTCTCTAATTCTTGCTTGGATTTGACGAGGTAATTGTCTTTGCCTTTGCGGCTATTGGTAGCTTTGAGCACCGCCGGCGTGCCGATGTCGTCAAAGGCCGCGAGCAAGCCTTTTCTGGTGCCATAAGCAGTGCGCGGAATCGATAAATCTGCCGCCCAGCGCCCAAAGGTCGAGCCCAGTCGCCCCGATACCACCGGATATTTGCTGTCGATAAATTTCTTGCCCTTTTTATTGAGATAAATTGCTGCCGCCATCGCCTCTTCTTTGTACTGTCCGACCGTCCGAAATACCACTAAATCAAAGTTAGCTATGTCAACTTTAGTTTTATGGGCCCGCACCGCCGTTTTCTCGCCGTCGATATAAAAATCCAAATCGGCCAAAGCTGCCGTGCTAAACTCAATCGTGCTGTCTTTATATAACTTGTTGACGTAATCGAGCAACGGCTGGACGTGGTCTTTAATGCCACTGCGCGCGCCGCTAAATACTAATACTTTTCGCTTTATCATTTCATGGTCCTTTCCATATAATCTAATAATGCCGCCATTTTCTTGTCAATTTCCGCTCCAATTTCAATCTGCGGCGTTTGGTTAACTTCCAAAATATACGGCTGGCCGGTATCTTTGTCAATCATCAAATCAACGCCCGAAAAACCGTCGCGGCCTAAAACTTTTGCGGCTTTTACGACCGCTGTTTGAGCCTCGCTCGACAGTGAATTAATTGGCACCATAGTTCCCTCAGCGCCCGCCGAAGTATTATTGAGATGAGTGTCGCGGCCTTTATCACGCTGACGCTTTAGAACTAATTTAATCTCGCCGCCAAAAACCACGCAGCGATAGTCGCAGTCATTCGATATAAATTCTTGAATAACAAATGTCAAATCTCGATGGTCGTCCAAAACACCTTTCAATTCAGCGTAACTCTTGACCAAGAAATTATTGTGACCGCCATAGCCATCGTCATGCTTGACAATCAAAGGATAATCAATCGGCGGAGCTTTGCGAAAAGCCCGCTTGGTCTCCTGTCGCGAACTCGTAAATGTGCGCGGCAAAGGCACGCCGTTATCCGATAAAACCGCCAATTCTCCAATTTTCGTATCAGGATTCAAATCAACTATCTCGTGGCTGAAAAACGGAATATCGTGACGCTGGCAATAGCGCGCGACCGCTAGAGCCTGTTGGCGTGCTTTATACCAAAGTTCGAAATACACCGAGTCAAATTCATCGAGCTTGCGTCCGGTCAGCGATTCTCTAATTTGCAGCTGGCCGTCCATGATTTCAATCTGCATATCTTTGAGCGAACCGCGATAAAGATTAATGCCGCGACCTATCGCCGCCTCGCACAAGCGTCCAAAAAGCTTCTCGATATAACCGTATTTGTGGCTGCGAAAACTAAATAACACTAAAACGTCTTTTTTTACCGACATTACTACTCCTTACCAGCCATTTCGGCCAGTGTCGCCGCGACTGCTTTGTGCATGCGCCGACCAGCTACCGGACTTTCTTCCGTCAGCGGCAGAGTCGGGCTCCTGAAATTAGCTTCCATGACGTGCGGGGCTTGATGTTTGTCGAAATAAAAATCTACCGCACCCAAAACATACTTCGTCCCGCTGGCCTCCGTCGCCACTTTGTCAGTGATTTCTCTGGTGGCCTCAAACACGGCTTTTTGCAGGTCGTTCGGCAAAATAGCGTCAACGTACTCGTCGCTAGCCATGCTGTCGCCAGAGTTCGGCACAATTCGCAAAATCGGGACGAGTTCATGATTCATTCCCCGCTTGACTACGAAAATTCTCAGTTCTGACAATAAATCTTCCGTCTGGGCGCGGCGCAATAATTCCCGTTTATCGCCGTCACTCGTTTCGATGTCGCTCGGCAGTCGGCCGAATTCCAGTTTGGGTTGCAAAATTTGCGGTTTCAGCCCGCCCTCTGACCTAATCGCTTCATCCAGCCACGCGGCAGCGTCTTCTTTGGCAAATGTCTTGGTAGAACGGCCGCCCGAACCAGTATTATTTTTCAAAACAACCTCTGTCCCATCTACTCCGGCAATCACCTCGACCATTTCGTCATAAGTTTGCAAATCAGTCGATAACAGAGAGGTTTCGACTTGATAATCACTCAAGACCCTTTTGTAAAGACCGTATTTATCGCGCGCCAAGCGCTTCACTTCATTAGAATTCAGCTTCGGAATATTCTCGCCGCCAGCCACGTTAACCTCTGGTAAGACGCGCACATGCGACGCCGCAATGTCTTGCGGGTCGATTTTCGTCGCGACAAGGTCGTCGATTTGCCCGTTTTTGTCCAGACGCGGCGTCCAAACCGTGCCATCTTCGGTGAAAGTGGCTTTGTTCGAAATGACGACAGACAATCCGTGCGCCGCGACATCGGACGCGAAATGGCCAAAGTCGACGAACTCTGCCATTTGGTCTGGCGAAGTGTCTACTGTGGTATGAACTGATACTAATTCTTTTGTAGTGCTCATTATCTTCCTATTATAGCACACTTTGCCAAAAAAATCAAGTCCCCGCCGATTTGCTGTGGATTTTTAGCACTCGGGTCTTGAAAGTGCTAATTTTTTGTGTTACAATGGGGTTTACTATGGGTAAAAAAGATTATTATGAAGTTTTGGGAGTTGGCAAAGGCGCCTCTCCAGATGAAATCAAAAAAGCTTATCGCAAAGCGGCCGTCAAACACCACCCCGATAAAGGCGGCGACGAGACCAAGTTCAAAGAAATCGGCGAAGCTTATGAAGTTTTGAAAGACCCTCAGAAAAAGCAGCGTTATGACCAATTCGGCCACGCTGGCGTCGATGGCGGCGCCGGTACTGGCGCTGGCGGTTTCGGCGGATTTGATTTTTCGAATTTCAGGGGGGCGAATGGCCAAAATGTGCATTTTGAATTTGGCGGCAACGGCGGATTTGGCGGATTTAATATGGACGACATTTTCGACATGTTCACCGGTGGCGGATTTTCGCGCCAACGGGCGCGCGGCGCAGATTATCAAGCCAATGTCACGATTGATTTCAAAGAAGCAGTTTTCGGCACTGACAAAACCGTCGGCTTGCACAACGGCGAAAAAGTCAAAGTCAAAATCCCCGCTGGCATCGACGACGGTATGCAAATTCGCTTGAACGGCAAAGGCGGTGAACCGCACGGCGAAAGTGGCGATAGAGGCGACTTGTACGTCGCCGTGACTGTCCGTCCGCACAAAAAATTCATGCGCGAGGGCAATTTGATTTTGAGCGAAGAAACGATTTCGATGGTCGAAGCAGCTTTGGGCACGGAGTTGGAAGTCGACACTATCGACGGCCCAGTTATCATGAAAGTTCCGGCCGGCACTCAATCCGGCACCGATTTCAAACTGTCCGGACACGGCGTGCCGTTAATCCGCTCCGACGCACGCGGCCCGCAAATCGTCACCATCAAAGTCGAGACGCCACGCAATTTGACGAAACGGCAAAGAGAATTGATGAACGAATTTAGCTCCGGCAAGAAACGCGGCTTTTTCGGGTTGTAAATTGCCCAAACTCCGCCTGCGACAAAACGTTTTTTCGAGACGCGCTCGCGGCCGCTTGGCCATGATACAGTCTCGGAAAAAGTTTTGTCGCGGCGTCGTTTGATATGAAGACGATGCCTTTATTTTGCCCGCCAATTTATTATTCGGCGTTCACGAACGGCAGCAACGCCAAGTGCCGAGCGCGTTTGACTTCGCGGGCTAATTGCGATTGCAATTTGGCCGTCAAGCCAGTGGCGCTACGCGGCATGATTTGGCCGTAGCTATCGATGTATCTTTTCAAATTCTCGACGTCTTTGTAGTCAAAATACGCCGGTAATTGTTTTTTGCTGTATGCTTTACTCATTTATTCCTTTCATATAATTACCCAAATGCTGCTTGCGACGGAACATTTTTTTCGAGGCACACTCGAGGGCCGTTTGGCCAAGCTGACAGCCTCGAAAAAAAGTTCCGTTGCGTCATCATTTGAATTTTTTATTTAGTTACCCAAACTCCGCCTGCGACAAAACGTTTTTTCGAGACACGCTCGCGGCCGCTTGGCCATGATACAGTCTCGGAAAAAGTTTTGTCGCGGCGTCGTTTGAGCTAATTTATCATTCCTGACTGCCCAGTTGGAACTTTTCGGCAAGGCTATAGCTTGGCCAAACGGCCTCGAGTGTGCCTTGATGGAAATGTTCCGGCGCAAGACGACGTTTTGTTAACTAGCTAAAACGGTATATCATCAAGATTAATCGGCTCGTCCGAAATCTCGTCCTTAGCCGCCGCGTCAGCGCCGCCGTCTGACGAAGCCGCTGCACCGCCTGCGCCGCCAGCCCCACCGACGAAGCTGAAGCTTTCGACCACCACGCGCAAGGTACTGCGCTTTTTGCCGGTGTCTTTGTCGTCCCACGTATCTTGGCGCAAGCGCCCCTCGACGAGCAACGGCCGGCCTTTTTGGACGTACTTAGCGATAGTATCGCCGCGTCCGCCCCAAGCTTCGCACTCGATGAACGCTGTGTCTTCTTGGCGGTTGCCGTCTTTATCGTTCCATACGCGGTTGACCGCTAGGCTAAAATTCGTGACTGATTGACCGCTGTTAGTGGCGCGCGTTTCGGGGTCACGCGTCAAATTTCCCATTAAAATAACTTTGTTAAAGCTCATCTATTCCTCCTTTGCTTTTTTACTTTCGACCGCCGCAATCAGCGCCTTTTTCTTGGCGTCGACTTTGACGATCAAGTGGCGCAAAACGCCGTCTGTGATGTTTAGTGCTTGGTCGATTTTACCGACTGCTGCACCGTCGAGTTTGAGGACGTAAAAGTGGTAAATGGCATGCGTTTGGTTCTTGATTTTATATTCCAAACGTTTTTTGCCCCAATCGTCATCGCTCACGACCTTGCCTTTGGCGCCGGCGATGACTTTTTCGACACTCGCTAAAGCTTCCTTCGCCGCGTCCTCAGAATCTGGTTCGACCAATACTGTTAATTCGTATTCGTTCACTCATTCTCCTTTCTTGGATTTTAAGAGCGCGTTTTATTGTAGTTTTCGCGCCCGAAAGTTGATATTATATTCTCATTCTATCATAAATTCTATTTTCGCGCAACGCGCACCACCGCTTCGCGCAAGACTTGACCATCCAGCATGTAACCAGATTGGAGCTCTTCGGCCACCACTTCGGTTTCGCCCTCACCCTCGTCCATTTGGACGGCGTGGTGTAGTTCATGATTGAATTCCGTCCCCGCCGTCGCTACGATTTTCTCGAGGCCGATTTCTGCTTCGATATTGGCCAAGTTTTTCGCCAATCCCGCCACACCTTGCACCCAAGCGTTATCCGCGATGTCTTTCGGCACGCCAGCCACTGCCCTATCAATCGTATCCAGCACCGGCAAAAACCGCTTGACCATGTCTTCCGCGCCGTGCGCCCGCGCTCGCGTCTTGTCCTCGTCCGCCCGCTTGCGATAATTCTCAAAGTCCGCTTGCAAGCGCTTTAAGCCCTCAGTTAACTCCAAAACTCGCGCCTCGCCCGCCCCGTTCGCAAGCGCTGCCGCACCAGCAGTCTGTTCCGCTTTTCTATTTCTCTTTTTCGCCATTTTTCCTCCCTTTAAAATCTAAATCTATTACCGAAATCATAAAATCCGCTCCAACATCTCGCCGGTTTGGCGGACTAAGTTCATGACGCGCAAGTAACTTTGGCGGGTCGGACCTAAAACGCCGATGTACGAACGGTCGGATAACGGCGAATGAAAACGCGACACAATCAACGAAACGCCGCTGTCGCGACTAATGGCGTTTTCGCTGCCGATGAAAACATTCAGCGGCTCATTCGGCGCCGCTTCGCGCAACCAAAGCTCTAAGTTGTCTAGTAACTTCGCGACTTTATGCACCCGCACCGTGTTGACAAATTCCGGCTGAGCGAATAGGTTCGCAATCCCCGCCACATAAAGTTCCTCGCCAATCGTTGCGAAACCAAAATTATGCGTCAATTCAACCAGCGAATCGACCGCCGAACGAATAGCCTTATCCGAACGATTTTCCGAAACTCGCGACTCAATCGCCTTGACTTGACGGTTCTCGCCCGACTCCAAAGTCAAATTATTTACATAAGCGCGATACCCCTTATCCGTCGGCACCCGACCGGCCGAAGTATGCGGCTGATAAATCAAACCCATCTCCTCGAGAGCCGCCATCTCATTACGAATCGTGGCACTCGAAACATCAAACAACCGCGCCAAAAGCACCGAACCAACCGGCGCGGCAATCTCGGCATATTGCTCGACAATAGCCTTCAAAATCTGCTCTTGACGTCCTGTCATAGCCCAATTTTAACATAATTATAGCACTCGCGCAAGTAGAGTGCTAAATGGATGCCTTCCGCTAGATATTCAACACACACCGCACGGAGTTCCCATAACTCCTATCGTTAGAATTATACGTATACGTCATCGTCATAGAACTAGTGGTTGAATATATGCGATTAGCAATGGCAGAGCCCATGCTAG
>JAISBI010000026.1 GCA_031266275.1 Candidatus Nomurabacteria bacterium
TGGCCGTAGTGATTTGCTGCTGAACCCTCGCCCCGCCTAGCTTTTTCGATAATTTCTTCGTGAAGTCGCTCTCTGTCGCGGCCGACTTCTTCTTGCCATCCGGCACACCTTTGCGACCATTTTTGAGCGCCACGACATATTGTTCGGCTTTACGCACGCTCCAACCGCCCGCCGTGATTTTTTCGACCAATTCCCTTTGCAATCCCTCATCGCCATCAAGCGCTAATATCTGCCGCGCATGGCCCTCGCTGATGTCGCCTTTGGCGAGGGCGGTTTTAGCGAAATCCGGCAAGCGCAACAATCGCAGAGTATTACTAATCGCCGCAGTCGACCGCGCGCCGTTCATTTCGCTTGAAATATCTTCCAGGCTCATATTGAATTGGTCGCGCAACTTCAGATAAGCCGTCGCCGTTTCCAGAGGATTTAAATCTTCGCGGTGCAAGTTCTCGATGAGCGCCAATTCCAATTTCTGCTGGCCCGACACCGTCCGCACAATAGCCTTGATGGTGTCAATTCCAGCCAATTTCGACGCCCGCCAGCGCCGTTCGCCCGCCACGATTTGATACTTGCCGCTCTTGCCGGCCGTCACCACAATAGGCTGCATCAAACCATGTTTTTTAATCGACGCCGCCAGCAGCTCCAACGATTCTTCGTCAAATTCACGGCGCGGCTGCTCCGGATTCGGCTCGATATTCGACACTTTGATGCCGCGAATATCCGACACATTTTGGTCATCACTGGCCGTGACGTCAAATTCATTTTCTATCACCTCTGTTGCTATCAGCGAATCAAAACCTCGCCCCAAACCACGCTTCACCATCATCTCGTCCTTTCGATTATTTCTTTTGTAACCGCGTCATAAGCCCGACCGCCCTTGCTCCGTTTATCATAAGCCCCCACCGGCAGCCCAAAGCTCGGCGCTTCCGCCACTCGCACATTGCGCGGCACGCTCGCATTAAAAATCTTACCCGGAAAATATTTCGCAATCTGCTCGACAACTTGTTTGGCCAGAGTATTTTTGCCAACCATCGTCGGCAAAACACCCAAAATATCCAGCGTCGGATTTAATCCATTCTGCCGAATCAATTTAATCGTATTGAGCAGCTGCGTCAGCCCCTCCATCGCGAAAAATTCCGCCTGCACCGGCAAAATCACATATTTCGCGGCGACCAGAGCATTGATGGTCAACAGAGACAAACTCGGTGGCGAATCGATGATGACGAAATCATAATCACCCGCCACGTCCGCCAAGGCATGACGCAGCCGCACGAAACGCTGACCGATGTCAACTTTCGCCAGTCCCGGCTCAGCATCCGCCAAAGCTGGCGTACTAGGCACGATGTCCAGCTCATAAAACCTAGTCTTCTGAATAATTTCCGCCAAATCCGTCGACTCATCCAAAGCATCGACGACCGTCAATTTCAACGATTCCTTGTCCAAACCGACGCTGCTCGTCGCATTCCCCTGCGGGTCGAAATCGACCAACAAAACCTTATATTTGCGGCGCGCCAAAAAATAAGCCACATTCACGGCGGTCGTAGTCTTGCCGACGCCGCCTTTCTGGTTCGTAACTGCGATTATCTTACTCACTTTTCCCCTCACGTTGCATGAAATAATTGTATCACACGTTGGCGTTATGACAAAATCCTGTGAAAAGTCGGCGGTTTGTGCTATGCTATTAGTATGATTTTAGCGATTGATACTGGGGGCACGAAGACACTGTTCGCCGTGGTTGACGGCGACAGAATTGTGCGCGAGGAAAAAGTGCCGACTCCGGCCAGCGAGCGCGAATATATTGAATTATTGAAGTCACACGCCGATTTTATCACGCCAGACGTCACTGCCATCGTCTTGGCGGCGCCGGCCGACATCGAGGACGGCGTCATCAAATACGCCGCCAATCTGAGCTGGCGCGATTTTAATGTCAAAACAGAATTATCCGCGCTGGCGCCGGAAAATCTGCCGATTTACGTTATCAACGACGCAAAACTGGCCGCGCTCGGCGTTTCGACTGGAGCGGGTCGCGACTTATATTTGACTCTGTCAACTGGCATCGGCGCTGGGCTAACCATCGACGGCAAGCTCTCGCAAGACCTCAACAGCCTCGAAGTCGGACACGCCGTCGTCGACGGTCGCGAATGGGAAAGCCTCGCTTCCGCCAAAGCTTTCGTCGAAAGATACGGCCGCTATGGCAGCGACGTACCAGCCGATGACCCCGCATGGAGCGAATACGCCGCCGACGTCGCCAAAGGCCTCTTGTATTTAATCCCCATTTTGCGCCCCGACCGCATATTCTTCGGCGGGCCAATGGGACACAACCTGTCCAAATTCTCTGGCGAACTGTCTCAAATAGTCGACAGCGAACTGTCCCGCCAATTCACACGCCCGAAATTGCTCCCTGCGAGCGACCCCGAGCGCGCCGTCGTCATGGGAGCCACGCGCTATGTCGAAAATAATCGCTGATTTCCCCGAGTTCACGTTCAAAAAATCACAGCGTTCGCATTGGTCGCACGAAAAAAACACCGTTTTTTACAGCGATGAAATTGAATTATTGCATGAGCTAGGCCATGCTTTACTGGGGCACAAATACACTGATTCCGACGTCGATTTATTAAAAAAAGAACGCGCCGCTTGGACGAAAGCTCGAGAATTAGCGAAAAAGTACCGTGTGAAGCTAAGCGACGACATGGTCGAAGAGCGCCTCGACAGCTATCGCCGCTGGCTGCACAAACGCTCGCTCTGCCCCAAATGCCGCTACAATGGCTTGGAGCAGGACGGCCGTTATCATTGCATCATGTGCGGCCACCATTGGACAGCAAAATAGCCCCGTTTAACAGGGGCTATCTCGCTGATTTAAATGGTTATTTCACTGCAACATTTTTCTTTGCAGCACCACGACGGCTAATCAAACCGCCTTTGCGACCAGCTTCGCGCGCTAGTTCACGATTAGCGAAGAAACCGCCAGTGGTACCGTTTTGACCACCTTTGCGACCGATGCGGGCATAAAAATCCTTGCCGTATCGCTCTCTGTTGGTCTTGGCAGCTTTCGCTGCGCCTAACGCTGTTCCTGCCATTTCAATTCTCCTTTCAATGACAAAAGGTCCGCTCTTTACCAGAGTAGACCCTCCTATTATTTGATACCTCATGCGCGTCACACACCGAAAGCGTTCGGTGCGCAACCGACGTACATAACCATTATAGCAAACTTTAAGCATTTTGTCAATACTTTACGGCTATGTTTTTTTATTTTATAATATTTTACCTCTGTTATTATCGTTGCCGAAGCGCCAATTTTATACGCTCTTCGACTGGCAAATCGGGCGAAATATCCCCCAATGCCGCCGTCGCGTCGCTCAAAGTGTAGCCGAGCGAGATGAGAGCTTCCAATGCATCATCCTTGACACCAGACAAGTTTTCCGGAGTTTTCGACGCCTCGCCCGACCGCCCATAAATCTTTGGCGCACCGACCTTGTCCGAGAGGTCGATGATGACTTTTTCGGCGGTTTTCTTGCCGACACCAGACGCTCGCGCGACGTAGGCGGAGTCGGCGTTGGCGATAGCGTTGCGAACATTTTCCGCGTCCGATAGCGACAAAATCGCCATGCTGGCTTTCGGACCGATGCCCTGCACTGTCGTCAGCAATTCAAATAAACGCTTGGCGACGAGACTTTTGAAACCAAATAATTCTTCGCTTTGTTCGCGGACGTGATGATAAGTGTAGAATTTCGCTTCTTCACCGAGCACCGCTGCGTCATAATCTTGGTCACTGACAATAATTTCATAACCCACGCCAGCGACGTCGATGACGAGGCTGCCGGCGAATTTTTCTTCGATTTTTCCTTTGATGAACGCAATCATAGCTCTATTTTACCACATTATTCGCGTCGCCGGCCAAAACGCAACAATCCGAGCAATAGCCACCCGACACAAATCACGCCGCAAGCGATTGTGAATGGCCATAAGCCGACTAATTTTATCATAGGCATCGACAGCGCCGTGACAATGCCGCCGCCCATCAGGAATTCGAAGAACATCTGTTTGTAGCCGAAACTTTCGACGGCGTTGGTCTCGTTTTTCGGGTCGACCATTTCGGCGAATAATAGTCCGGTGGCGGTCATGCCCATGCTCTGACCGAAGCTGATGATGGCGTTTTGGAACCAATGCGCCGAGAACATTTTGCGAGCCAAAAACAGCGCTGCGAAAGCTATCCAAATCACGCCGGTCAGGTATAAAACGCCGAAAGTGCCAGCGTCATGCGTGATGAAATCGAGCGACATCGAGCCGACCGCCGTCATGATTAAAACGGCCAATGCTAGTTCGCTGATAATAGTATTCATTTCGCGCGAAACGGTGACGTGCAACTTTTGACAAACTAAATTCACCACAATTCCGCCGAACATACAGAAAATAAACAGCGGTAAATACGGCATGATATGAAAGTCCAGCGGCGTCAAGAATAATTCGTCCAGCCACGATAGCCCCTCATAGACCACGACGCCGACAGCAATGGCTGTGGCCGTTAAAAACAGACTTTTGCAGATATTTTTGATAGTCATATTTTCGCGCATAGTGACGCCTTTGTGGCGCAACTCATGGACGAGCTCCTTATAATAAATTTTACCCCTAAAATGCTTAATCACACCATCATGCGTGAAATAGCCGCGCCGCTTGGCCCAATTAATGAGCAAAGTGCCGGCCACCAAAGCTGTCACGAGGCTAGCCGTCGCCAAACCGCGCGCAATCACTCGGCCCTCCGCGAAGCCGAAGCTATCGAAAACGCCACTCATGCCGGACACCGTACCGTGCCCGCCCTCGAAGCTGATTTCGAGCAGAGACGCCGTAAAAGGTGGCACGTCAAACAGCGGCATCAAAATCAACAACACGACCAACCCGCCAAACAAATACTGGCCCCAAGCAATCATCTGGCCAAAAGCGATTTGCGGGCCGGCCATTTTGCCGATTTCTTTCAGCGGTATCAGAGGCCGCGCTAAAAATAAACAAGCGAAGACGACGTTGATGAGTATAGCCGGTGCTTCGAACCAAGCGTCGTAAAAATGACTGGGAATTTGATAATCCGGAAGCCAATGCCCCGCTATCTGCGGCCCCAAAACCAACAGCAAAAACCCAGCAATCAAGCTGGCCGGCAGGTAAAAACGCCGAACGCCCGGACTTTTCGTCAAAACAAAAGCCACGCCGAAAACAATCGCGAGGACCACCGCCGTCAAAACATAATCGATTATTTGTTCAAACATTAGCGTTATTATACCATAATAAGCGAGCTTTTGACAGAAAACCGCCCTATACGAGCGGTTTTGATGGTGTTCACGGTTTGGGGTGGCTAACAGGAATTGAACCTGCGACTTCCAGTACCACAAACTGGCGCTCTAACCAACTGAGCTATAGCCACCATGCATACGGTATATGCTACTGCGCTTTGACCAATCAGTTGGTTAGAGCGCTGGCGCTAGTCAACCTACTCGCGCATGCGCGCTCGGACAGGCCAACTGAGCTATAGCCACCGTATAATGTTGTAATTTTTACAACGTTGTAAAAATTACATGGTACGCCCGGCAGGACTTGAACCTGCGACCACTTGGTTCGAAGCCAAGTACTCTAATCCACTGAGCTACGGGCGCGAAAATTGCGTGGTAAGGTTCTACAAAAAAGTCCGAACCTACTTCCAGTATAGCACAAAAAGTGATTAAAGCCGCGCCGCGTTCGTGCTAAAAGCACGAACTTAAAAAAACCACCCAACCCAACTTTCC
>JAISBI010000037.1 GCA_031266275.1 Candidatus Nomurabacteria bacterium
CAGAGGTTCACCGGCACTACTCCAGATGCCTCGGGTGGAACTGACTCCAGTGTTAATCTATCAGACGGCAACGTGAGTGGAACTTGGCGAATCGTCGATTCCGGCGGAACTGTCAAAAACAGCGCTCAAAACGGTCGATCTTACGCTCTCGGACAGATCTATGCCCATAACAACAATTCGGTAGAATACTCCACAGCCCTGTATCTCCAACCTAGCACCCCCAACCTAGTCCTTCATCAAAGCAATTATTTTTACGGTAGCACCACTTATGATGTTTGGGTGAAATATACGAAATAAGGTAAAGAAAGGGAAATATGGAACAATCGAGCAAATCAAAGTCAAAAAAGAATAAAAAACTAATTATCGTTGCTGTCGTGGCGGTGGTTTTGGCGGCGCTGGTGGCGATGTTGATATTACAGAGAGTAGAAATCAACCGCCTCAACGACCCGACCGCCACCGCTGAACAGTCCAAAGCCGAAGCCGCCAAATTGAAAGAAAAGGTCGGTCAGCTAGTCCAACTGCCCGATGAGGAAGCCACTGTCGCCACCGTCCAAGATGCCGAAAAATTGAGAGACCAAGAGTTTTTCAAAAACGCCCAAAACGGCGACAAAGTCCTAATCTTCACCAACGACAAAAAAGCCTTCATCTACCGCGAAAGCGAAAACAAAGTCATAAATTCCGGCCCGATTGTGCTCAACAGTGGCAATTTGACCAACCCCGAAACAACTGAATAAAACTTGCACATGAGAAATTGTAGGAGAAACAGGGAGACGCTTGCATTTTATAAAAAAATCTGCTACAATCCACAACTAACGTAACACTTTAGCTACGAATTATCTATTAGCGGGTGGAGGAAAGAGGTAAAATGAAGATATTAAAGAATGCGGCTATGGTAGCCGCTGCTGCGGCTGTTGTATTGTCGCCGATTAGCACCGTGCTGGCTGCGCCAACCGATTATTATGATGCTTGGGTCGAGCCGATCACGCGCGACATCAGTGCACTCAGTGATTTGCAGCTGGAAAGCAACGCTTTTGTTTTGGTCTACGATGAGGCCAAAGGCACATACAGAGTGGAATTAAATCCAGAGGTGCTAACCACCGATGCCTACGACAAGTTGGTAGGTGATATCAACACGGCGCTCGGCGATCTAAAAAATGAAATCAACGGCCGGGCCGACCAAGTCAAAGTTGCCGTAGCAGCAGCGATTGTCAAGTTTAAAGACATCGAAACACAATTAAACCAACTAGCTAGCGACATCGAGCAGCGGGTTAATCAAGCGATTGACGAAGTAATTGCGCAGTTGCGTGCAGAGTTGGTTGAGCTAGTTCGCACCGCAGTTTATAACAGCGAATATGATTCAAGTGTTAAAACTAACGCCTACAACGATGCTTTCGCTAAAGCCACGCAGGACGCGGCTACTTGGCAGGCTGAGGTCGATGCTTATGAGGCGCCGGGCGGTATCATTGACCAAATTGATCAAGCTGCCACAGCTGCCAATAACGCTTATAATAATCTACCAAACTACAACATTCCAGGTGTTGGCAGCATTAAAGACATTGTAAAGAACATCCTCGGTATAACAGATGCTGGAATCACTAGTGACTGGATCATTGGTAATGCGACCTCACTTGGAAGCTCAATCGGTAGTGTCAACTGCACGATCATTCCTTTTTCTGGTGTTAGACAATCTTGCGATAGCGTTAAAACTCAAATCCAATCAGTGCTAAACAACTTAAACGAATATAATACTTATAAAGACTTGCTGGCTAATCCGCCAGCCGATCCGGCGGCCTATGCTACCGAAAAAGCCAATGAAGCCGACAAAAATGAGCAAAAACGCGCTCAAGATGTGGCCGATGGTGATGCTTGGGTGTTCGGGCTGTTATTCGATCAAACTATTGACCAGATCAAAGACCGAATTGATGATCTGCGAGATGAGGTCAAAGCCTATATTGATGAATATATCACTAAGGCTAAAGCTTACATTGCCGACGCCATCGCTGAGATTGAGGCCTATGCCGGTAAAGTAGCCGAATGGGCCGACCAAACTTGGGACAAGATTTTGACGCTAGACAGCGGTTTGACTTTGACCGCCACCACCACTCACGCTGCGACCGGAGTGACCGGTTCGCTAACTGAAAGCTACACCATTGGCGACGTAGTAGATGCTATCAACGGTAATCACAAATCGTTGTTTGATAATAACTACGCGCTGACTTTGCCAGCCTCGATTTTCGACGGGGTAAACAATTGCACACTTGCTACCCTCGGCGCCTGCAGCGAGATCACACTTGACCACCAGTTTGCGCTGGAATTCAATTTGCCAGCCTTTACCCTGGACGGTTTCACGATCCCAGAGATTACCATTCCGCTGTTAGATTTTGACGAACTCAAACTTGACCTGCCATTTATTGGCACGGTTAACTTAAACAACCTCTTGAATAACCGCATTCAATATGCTGTTGCTGGGCTAAATGACTATCTAGGCCTGACCGGCGGCCTCTCGATCGCCCCGATAGTATTTGGAGATTTGAGCGCGACTCTGGCCGTCGCCAATAGCACTTCCAGAATCGCCCTGGTTCGTCCAGCCAAGAGCACGCTTTTCAGCCTGACACCAACCGCGCCAAAGACTGGTGTTTATGCCGCTTCAAACAACAGTTCATTGAACTCCATCGCCATAGCTCTCGCCACCGCTTTAGTCGGAGCAGGAGCCATCGCTACACTGCGAAAGATTGGCCAAGCGACCAAGCGAGTTTGATACGTAGAACCGTCTATGCTTGCGGCGACGCTCATAGAAGCGTATAATTAATTCATTCGATAGAACTTCTATTTATGCGGCCGTATGTTTATCGAAGGCACTTTGATAGACAGGGCAGAAAGGAGACGGAAATGGTCATAGAGAAACTGACTTTTGACGGCATAATGAAAACTATGCCGGAAGAACGAACTACACCTGTAGGCAGACTTTTCGACAAATACGCGTTTATCACATACGATTGTGATAACATTGGGTATTTTGAATTATCACACATAAATTCTGAACGTACGATGTTGTTGTTCAATCTTTACGCTGATATGTCGGAAGACAACGTGGTCGCCCTCTTGGAGAATATCGCAACTGCTCAAGCCCAGATACTCTGCGACTTCGTGGAAGAACCGCTGACTGTGCAATTTTATAAAAATGCACTGGTCGATGAGTGTTTCTATACCAGCAAGTATTTTGAGCCCGTACCTCTCGATTTTAAGAACATGGGCAGATTGATTTGTCGGCGGAGAATCGCGGGGCATGCCTTAGGAACTTTGCGATATAAGCTTCCTCGGAAGTACCAAGATAATACAGCTTTTAACGTGCTTATCGGAGAAATATGAACTCAATGAGTCTCGTCGCTCAGTAGGATATTTCATGCAGTTCACGACCTGTGGTTGGGAGGTTAGTATGGGAAAAGTCATAGAATACGATTTTGTCAATAGGAAATACGTCGGAGAGAAACCGTTGCCGAAAGGCAAGCCTGCCAAAGTGTTGCATCTCGCGAGAGAAGATTTTGTGCCAGAAGAAAGGGTGCGAAAAGCCTTGACACGAAAAGTTAATGCAACGCGCGATCGGTTGCTATATTTTATGGAATCGGACAACTGGCGCGGCTGCAGCTTGATAAAAATCGGTCGTAAGGAGCTGTTGGCCTGGTCACTTGATCAGTACGACGACATCGAGCTGTGGCTGGGGCGCGACGGCCGTTACTATGCGGTGGCGATAACTCCGTTTGATCATCTGGGTAATGTATTTGGCGCGAAATACTATTGCCACTATAGGGAAATCTCCATCGACAATCTTCGGCTCGACGAGCTCTACAATGCTCTGGTTTTCGAAGGCGGTTGGGAGGACGACATGCGCTTCAAATACGGCGACATCGGTGACGATGATGACGATGATGGGGCATGACTGCCGAATGGGACTCTGGTGCTGGCGCGCCACCCAGAGTCCTTTTTTAATTTTAGATTTTAATTCTCATAGATAGCCCAATTCTCGCGGTTTTTGTCGCGTTCGTTATCAGATTCGGATTCGTCGCGGTAGCGGATGTCATGGCGGTTGGCGACGAGGACGTCTTGATGGCCGACGTCGTGATGGTGCTCGGTGGAGGATTTGACAATGTCACCAGCGCCGTGATCAGAGACAGACGCCAAGTCGGCGAGGTCATTAGCGTGAAACGATATGCCGACGATAGCAATGGCGCCAGCACAGAGAGCGGCGCGGGCGCTGATACCATGCTCAGTTGTAGTTTGATGTTTATATTTTGTCATTACTCTTCCAGTATAGCACACATTTGACAAAAAGTCAATAGTGTATTAACAGGGGGGAGAGGAAATTTGTTTTTGGCTTTAGTGTTGATTAGGGGTCAGCTAACTAAACAACGAACTGCAAGTCCATTGTACCGAACGCTGTAGGCCATGCCTGGAGCAACAGCGGTGCTGAGAATGTATGTTTCAGAAGCGCTGTCCTCTGTGATTGAGTAACCGATTGACGAAGACCAATAGTCGCCCCGCAAACTCTGACTGTGGAGGTCGGAATCGTAGTAGCCGCTAAAAGCGCCTTGCCAAGCGCCCGCCGACAGCCAAAGGCCTTGTGAGATAACATCACTGTCGTGATATTCGCCAGTGCCTGGTGTATATTTTGAATCAAGATAGGAGAAATCACCACTTACTTGTCCGCTTGGTAATTTCCAGCCCGATGGGCAGATGCTGTAAGTTTTGTTGTGCTCAGCCGTACTGGCAGTTGCTGTATAGAAGTTATATAAATAACCGCAACCTGTTTTGGAGTTAGTGTTATATGATATATTTCCGTTGTCATTATCAGTACCGGTGTTGTTTTGACAATTGGTGCTATTTGACATATCTGGGTTTTTAGGGTCGACTTGACGCCAGGCATTCAGGTTGGTATAGTAATTGCCACCAAGATCGGTGCCTCTAGTACCATTTTTAGTTAGATAACCAGTCTTTACGAAATTACCGCCATCGTTGGTGCCCGAAATAAACCCTGACCAAGCAAAGTCCACGGTTTTATTGCTGTCTACATTAGTATTGGCTGGCTCCAGGATCGTGGTATCTTTTGTCGTATCGGCAGGATTGACTACCCCTAACTCCAACTTTAAATTATCCAGCATCCACACCTTCTCATCCTTTAGCTTACCAATGCAGTATTCTTGGTCGTTTCTGGTGTCTATTGCTATGCCAGTATCTCCTTGGTCCCAGACGCTTACGTCGATGCTCTGCATGTTGCCGACATCACCTTTAAATTGAGGCCCTTGCACACAAGGTATGTTTTCTTGAATGACATAGGCTATTTCAGTGTTATAGCTGCCATCAGCCATATTACTGCCTGCACAAGCCTGGTAGATAGTAGTCTGCTTGTCATTGGTTGACGTAGTGGTAGTGTTGATTATCTCAGTAGGGTTACTGGGATTGGTGGATACTACTGTACCGTCTTGTTTTCTTATTGTTATGTCACTACTGTTAGTTTTAGTGTAGGTTTTTAGGTTGTAGCCGCTTAGGTTAGTGGTGGTTATTATGGTGTCTAAAGTAAAGACAGCACAGTTATTACCGCTATCGTCTTTGGGCACTGTGATGGTAGCGCCACCATTGTTAGGGCCTCCATTTATTGTTAGGGTGATGGAAGAGTCGGCGTGGGTGAGAGGATAGTTTAGGAGGAAGAGGGAGAGGAAGACAAAAGCAAGGCACGAAAGGGTTAAGGAGCGGGGATTGGATTTGATAAGGCCCATGAGGGTTTTTGTGGATTCGCCTAGCAGGTCGGCTGGTGACCGGGAGCTAGAACTCTCTCTCTCTCTCTCTCTCTCTCTCTCTCTCTCGTTGCGCTTCGCTCATTTTGCCCTCCTTGTTCAATAATTATTTAACATTTACCTAAGATTATACACTAAAATTTCAAAACCTCAACTTTTCGGCCATCGCGGCGAGTTCTGCGTCGTCAGCAGTACGGTCGGGCGATTTGAGGTCGTTGCCGTGATTTATCGGGACGAGGTGAATGTGGGCGTGCGGCACACCGAAACCTTCGACGGCGGCGCCGATGCGACTGGCTGGCAGGACTTTTCTCATGTGGTTGGCTATTTCTTTGGCGGTTTGCCAGAGGTATCGATATTCATTTTCGGGCAGGTCCCAGATGTGATCGATTTGCATTTTCGGGATTACTAGGACGTGGCCCGGAAACATTGGTTCGACCGTCAGAATGGCTATAACTCTACTATCTTCATAGATCTTGTGGCTGGGGATATCGCCGTCGATGATGCGCGTGAAAACTGATTTTTCTTTCATACCCAGAGTATAGCACATTTTGGTGTTTTGGGAAATTTATGATAAAATCATAATCAGTATGGGTGGCAGGAGCTTTCATTTTTGGATTTTGACTGGATTGGGCGCGTTGGGCTTGATTTGGTTGATTTTGCTGTTGTTGGCCATCAAGCCGCCGCGCGCTCTGGAATTGCAGTCGCAAATTCCGGCCGCTAGTGCGGCGGAACAGACTTTGACTTTTGCTTGGCCGGAGCGGGGAAATGCCGCCATCGGCATGGACGGCGCGGTCAAAGCTGGTGTGAGCGCTGAGACTGCTCGGCCGATTGCTTCGATGGCTAAAATAATCACGGCTTTGGTGATTTTGGAGGGCAAACCGCTCGGGGTGGGCGACGTCGGGCCCAGCATCGTCATGACGGCAGACGACGTGGCGCTGTATGACAGGGCCGTCAAGGACGGTCAATCGAATTTGAAAGTCAGCGCCGGCCAATCGATTACCGAGAAGCAGATGCTAGAGGGATTATTGTTGGTTTCGGCTAATAATTTGGCTGACAGTTTGGCCATCTGGGCTTACGGTTCAATCGAGGACTACGTCACGGCGGCGAATAATTGGCTGCGAGAGAATAACTTGCGCGATACGGTGGTGGCGGACGCTAGCGGATTTAGCTCGCAGACTGTTTCGACTGCCAATGACATGGTGGCTTTGGCGATGAAAGCCGACGGCCATGCGGTGCTGCGCGGAATATTTTCGGCCAAAACGGCTCAATTTCCCAGCGTGGGCGAGATTAAAAATACCAATTTGCTGCTCGGCATCGATGGAATTTATGGGTTGAAAACCGGCCACACTGACGACGCTGGCGCCAATCTGTTATTCGCTTCGAAAATCAATGTCAAAGGCGAAGAGAAAAATATCTATGGCGTGGTCATGGGGCAGGCGGACGACGTCTTGTTTGACGTGGCGAAAGTTTTGAATCGTTCAGCCCAAGAGAACGTCGACGAAGTCGTCATCGTGCCGGCCGGAACGGTGGTCGGCCGGATTTTGTCCCAATGGGGCGAGAGCACACAGCTGTTGACGGTGGGCGATTTGACTATCGTGGGGTGGAAAGACGAAGTCGAGACCAGCGTATCGCTTGACATCCCCGACCCATTATTGCCATTGCCGAGCAAAAAAGTCGTCGGCAAAGCCATGACTTCCAGCGACGAAACCGACATCGTGGCGGAATTGCCGATTCGCGAGCCGAGCTTTGCTTGGAAAGTCTTGCATTTTTGAGATTTTTATGATACAATTAGGAT
This sequence comes from Candidatus Nomurabacteria bacterium, assembly GCA_031266275.1. Lineage (GTDB taxonomy): Bacteria > Patescibacteriota > Saccharimonadia > Saccharimonadales > Saccharimonadaceae > JAISBI01. The sequence continues at coordinate 7,585 of JAISBI010000037.1, forward strand.
AAGCGAACAGGAGTAGCTGTCGTCGCGCTGTTTTCGGTGTAGGCCTGCGACGGTTAAAGAGTTAAAGATAGGAGAGAGATGTATAAAAATCGTAATCGCATCAGTATGATTATTCCGGCCATTGCTATTGTCATTGGTATTTTTGCGATTGTGATTTTCGGCAGTAGTTTGCTGTCGCGCAAACCCAGTCCGACCGATGTTTCTGATGCTGGCGAAGAAGCGCTGGTCAATATCGATGCCGGTAGTGGCATCCGTATGACTCTGCGCGGGAAAATTAACGCCGAAGAAGTGCATGGTTCGTATCAAATTACTATCCGTCCGGATAGCCGTGTGATGCGAGTTTATCAGGGGTATTTGGACAAAGTTATCGCCGAAAAGGCGGTCGATAATAATTATGAAGCCTACACCGAGTTTTCTTATGCGGTGCAGCGCTCTGGCATGATGGACGGCAGGGAATTGACGGAGTCGGAGGGCGACGTGCGTGGCATTTGTCCGGCTGGCAAGCTGACGCGGTTCGAGGTCCTGCAGGACGACCGGACGATTAAGACGCTGTGGCATACCAGTTGCAGCAAGGACAAAGAGTCGTTCGAGGGCAAATATAAGCCGATTGAAAAACTGTTTCTGGCGCAAATTACCGAGTACAAGACGTTATTAAAGGGAACGAAGTTTTAAGGTTCTAGAGGGAGACGAGAGCGTGCCGGAATTACCAGAAGTTGAAACCGTCCGGCGCGGCTTGTCGGAGCTCATCGTCGGGCGGCGGGTTTTGGCGGTCGAGGCATTGAATGATAAAAGTTTTGAATATGTCGGGGCGTCGGACGAGGATTTAATTGGTGCGAAAGTCACCGAAATTCGCCGGCGGGGCAAGGTCCTGATAATTGACCTATCGAGCGGCTGTTCGCTGGTCGGGCATTTGAAAATGACCGGACAAATGGTTTTTCGCGGCGGGTCTGATTGGGCGGCGGGGCACCCGACTGATTCTTTCGTCGGCGAATTGCCGGATCGTTCGACGCGAGTGATGTTTGAATTGTCGGCCCGACCGAAAGAAGCGAATTTCAGCGGCGCCAAATTGTTTTTTAACGACCAGCGTAAATTCGGCTGGATTAAATTGATGCCGACGGCGCAAGTCGAGGACCTGCCGTTTCTGCAGAAAATGGGGCCGGAGCCTTTTTGGGAGACGGCCGAGTCGGAATTTTTGCGCAATATTCGCCGGCATCCTCGCAGTCTCGTCAAAGCCGCCATTTTGGACCAGACGGTCATGGCCGGCATTGGCAATATTTACGCCGACGAGAGTCTATGGGCGGCCAAAGTTCATCCGGCCACGCGAGTCGGGGATTTGTCGGACCGCCAACTGCGCCAGATTTTCCAAGCCGCTCGGGCCGTGATGACCAAATCAATCGAATCGGGCGGTTCGACCATGAAAAATTATATCCGAGCCGACGGTACGAGAGGCGACTATCTCGAAAAGTTCGCCAATGTCTTTCGCCGCGAGGGCCAAGCTTGCCGGCGCTGCGGCACCACCATCGAAAAAATCCGCGTGGCCGGTCGCGGCACGCATATTTGTCCTAAATGCCAACATCCTCCGACCGCCAAAGCATAAATCGATATCTTATGGGTTCGCCGGCCATCACACTCTCTATTTCTTTGTATAATAAACCGTCACCTCATACCGACTATAAGTCTGCCCCGTCTTTCGCTCAAACTGCGACTGCGAGTTAATCCCCAAATCGCCCAAACCGCCAACATAAACCGCCGAAAACCCCGAGATGCTAGTATCATAACTGACCGAAGTATTGACTTGGGTTTTCCAGCCATTAGTGCCAGCGGCACTTTCTGGTATGCCCACCCAGCCCTCGCTGTCAATTAAGGTGTCCACCACCCCTGCCGCCAAGAGAGTTTTATACACTCTTGCGTTCGCTCCCGCCACAATTTCACCCGTAAAAGTCCGCCGATAAATCGGCTTGCCGTCAATCCAAGTCTCACCCGTTGATTGTTCGGTTGTAGGATAAGTCGTAGTCGGTGGCGTTGCCCAAGTTAGCGACCCACTGTTGTCGATTTTTAGAATTTTGCCACTGTCGGCTGCTGAATAGTTTGGTAAAGTAGCGCTGTTCATCCAAGTTGGCGTACCACTGGATAACCCGAGTACTTTCCCATCATTGCCCGCCAAATCAGGCAACAGGTTCTTTAGGGCGTTAGTCTTGTCAGTTGCCCCCGTCCCGCCTTTCTTCACCGGAATACTAGTCCCAGATGGAGCAGAACCCTCGGCCGAATTGCCAATACTAATACCAACTATAAAAGCAGCACCAACCAGTAGTGCTGTAATAATGAACCAAGCTTTATGACTAACTACTTGACCTGCACGTTTACTTAAACGTGAAAGGGAAGTAGGGCCAAACCTACTCTCTCTCTCTCTCTCTCTCTCTCGTTGGGTTCTGTTTGAAGCTTTATTAGACTTGGAGTTTTTAGTATTCTTGCTCATGGCTTTTGCCCTTTCATTTAGACTTATGTTATTTACATGTACAAGTATAGCACTTTTTTGGAAAACACAAAATACATAAGTCGGTATTAGCGCTAATTACCAAAAGTGTGATACAATGCAATTTCAAATCACGGTCGCTTTGCGATTACTCCATTCTAGAAGAAAACGCCACCAGACTAAATCATTCCACCCCATAAATAATGACTAAATTTTTCGTTTTCTTGCCGACCGACTAGTCCATAGTCCTTAATATCGACTTTGCCAGCTCGCCTCGCCAGCGTGGTCAAAAACTTTTCGGTGGGAGTTTCTTTGACTTCAATCGCTAATTTGCCATCGACAATCAAATCTATTTCGCCGTCTGGGACATTATAAAAAGCCAATTTACCAATTCTTGCCAATTGATGACAAATAGTATTTTCAAATTTAGCGCCACCAGATAGGTCGGCGTTTAAATTGGCAATGCCGGTGTCAACAAAGTAGACTTTCTTGGGCAGCTTTTCGCGAATGTCGGCGCTCTTGGAATAAGCCGGCAGCAATCGAATCAAATAGGTTTGCTCCAAAAACGCCAGATAAGTGCTGATGGTCGGTCGGGACAGACCGATGATATTCGCCAGCTCGTCAATATTCAAGCGCGAACCCACGCGCGCGCCCAGCAGAGAAACTAGGCGCTTGAGGTCGCTAATCGAGCGAAAATCGGCCAGCTGCTCCACATCGAGATTGATGTATGAGCTATAAATGGTGTCGAGCATTTGTTTTTTGCGTTCAATGCCCTCGCTGGCAGCCACTGCTGGAAAACCGCCAAATTCAATATATTCATCATAGTAGCTTTTGAGCGTTTCATAAGCGTATTTATCGAATTGCCATTTGGCTGGTTGGCGCAAGTTGGCTGGAGGCGGAAGATATTTGACATTTTGAATCTGCAAAAATTCGCGAAAACTGAGCGGCAGCAACTCAAAAATCAGCTTGCGAGCCGATAGGGATTCCGAAAAATGATTTTTCAGGTAAAAAGCGCTCGAGCCAGTCAAAATGAATTTGATATCATAGTGGTCGTACAAGTATTTGATGGCACGCGGAATGATTTTTGAGTACTGAATTTCGTCAATCGCAATTGTGACACGCTGGTCAAAGTCGAGCCCCATACCTTTCAGCTGGTTGACGATGTTGTCGTAATCCTCGTACTCAAAAAGCGTCTGGACGCTGGTCAAGGTCAAGTCGAGGTAAAGTTTGTTTTGCTTGACTTGCTCGAGCAGCCACTTGACGGTGGTGGTTTTGCCGACCTGTCGAGGGCCGGTGATGACCATTACCTCTTTAGTTTTTAGTTCTTTAGCTAGTTGTTGCCAAATTTCTCGTTCTATCATAGTTTTGTTCCTTTCGACCCCTATTATAGCAAATTTTGCCAAATAACGCAAGTCCTATTTTACATGAATTGCCATTTTTTGTAAAATAGGGCTTACACCGTCCCACTAGCGTTAAAAATCCCACAAGCGTGCGCCCCACCAAACTTGCCCAAGTTTCTCATCATCGTCCGCCCAATAATTCGTTTAAGTTCATCACATCTCCTAATCCGTTTTCGTATATTGAATAGTAATCACCACCTTCGCATCAGTCCGTTGAACCGTAGAATAAGAATTAAACCCAATATAACTGCTGGCTTTCTCATAAAAAACCATAGAATATTGTTTCAAACTGCCGTCTGCCTGTCCGTCAGTAATTTGTAAAGGATACTGTTGTCCGCCAGCACTGCGTTCCCAATAGCCCGAATAGTCTATCACAACGTCAATATCCGACACCGCAAATTGAACATTAGTAACGTTAGCATTTGCGTTGGCAGTAATAGTCCCTGTAAAAGTCTGCTGATAAATCGGCTTACCGTCCACCCACAATTTCGGTCGCAAATTGCCATTCTCATTCACCATAACCGCCTGTTCCGTTGTAGAATAATCGCCGCCCTCCACCACAATCGGCGTGGGTGGAGTGGAATATTTGGGGGGAATGAAATAACAAGCTAAAGAAGTGATATCAAAACCATTCTGAAAACTATACGTCACTTTATCTCCGACATTGACCGCAAATATATTATCAACTTCTACATATTCATTGACAGATTTGTTACCATTGACCAACACAGACCGACCGTTTATTCTCACACTGAATCTGGAATTAGAGCTAGTCCCCTTTACATAAATACTAAGATAGATATATCCAGCCCTGTCGGCTATATATTCAGAAGTAGTACTGGACATTAAATTGGGTGTCCCTTCCATATTGGCATAATCAGGAAACATATAAGCCGAATTGCCGCCGCCAGTCTGCGCCACCCACTGCGGAGTGCCACTGTTTAGCCCGAGCACTTTACCATCATTCCCCGTAAAACTTGGTAATAAGTTCTCTAGTGCTCCAGCTGCTGTAGTTGCTCCCGTCCCACCTTTCTTCACCGGTATACTAGTCCCACTAGGACTAGCACTATTAGCACTACCACCAATACTAAAACCAACCACAAAAGTAAGACAAATAAGCACAACAAAGGTAACAATCCAAGCTAATCGTTGCTTATTATTAAATACTTTACCTATACCTTTAACAAAACACAAAAAAGCATCATGAAAAGCAAAACTGCTTACTCTACCAACACACTTAGCTAAACTAAAACGAGAGGCAAGAGCTACTCTCTCTCTCTCTCTCTCTCTCTCGTTGGGTTCGGCGTGAGACTGTAGTGGGTTTGGAGTTTTTCTTAGTTTTCTTTACACTTTTCATTATAAACGCTCCTTTCGCAGTTTTTCATAATCGCTTTTATGTTGATAGTATAGCACTTTTTGAGGAAAGGTAAAAGAAAATGTGATAAAATTAAATCGTGATTCATTTATATTATGGGGAAAACGATTATGCTGTGGCGGAAAAGGTGCGGGCGGTGCGGGCGGCTTTTGCGGCGAAGTATGGTGCTGAGGCGATTGAGCGGATTGATGCCGACGAGGCTGCGGCGGATGATTTGGTCGGCAAGCTTGTCAATGTCGATTTGTTCGCTTCACGCAAATTAGTTATCATGTCGGGCGCGGCGCGGCGACCGAGCACTTGGCAGAAATTGGCGGCGGCTTTGCTCAGAGTGCCAAATTCAACAGAGGTTATCATGATAGAATCGAAGCTGGACGGCCGTTTGAACGCCACCAAAGAAATTAAAAAAATCGCGGGAGCGACGGAGTTTCGGGCTTTGCGGTCGTGGGAATTGGAGCGCTGGGCGGCTGAGGAAGCGCAGCGACAGAGATTGGAAGTCAAAGGCGCGGCGCTGCGGGAGCTGGTTTTGGCTTGCGGCGGCGACCAGTGGCGCATTGCTTCAGAAATCAAGAAATTATCGGCGTTGGGCCAAGTTTTGACACCAGAATTAGTCAAAAAGTACGTCGAATCGGTCGTTTCGGCCGATGCGTTTTTGGTCTTGGAGTTGGCTTTGCGACGCGAGAGGCAGGCTATGAACGCAGAATTGCAGAAATTGCGCGCCGTCGAATCGGCCGAGAAGTTTTTGGGACTATTTTCGGCCCAAGTTTTCGCCTTGGCGGTCGCCAAATCTGCTGGCGAAGAGGGCAGTGCGGCGGCGGCAAAAGCGACCGGCGTGCATCCATTCGTCATGCAGAAAACGTTTGCCGTGAGAGATGAGATTTCCGAGTCGGAACTGCAGAAATTGGCCGCTGGCTTGGCGGAAGTTGACGCCAAGATGAAACTGGGCGGCGATGGTTGGCAGTTGATGATGATATTGTTGAATAGGATTTAGGATTTTTTGGTTGGTGTCTTTTTGGCGGTCGGTTTCTTGGCGACGGGTTTTTTGGTAGTCGTAGATTTTTTGACGGGCGCGGTTTGTTTGGCAGGTGCTTTGGCTGCCGACTTTTTGGCGGCTGGTTTGGCGCTGGCTTTGACAGGCGCTGGCTTGGCGGGGATTTTGACGCCGGCGGCTTTGGCGATGCGTGCGAAGCGCCGCATTTTGCGGGCGGCATTATTTTTTTCTAAAACGCGCTTTTTGACGGCGATGTCGACTTTGCTTTGGGCGTTTTTTAGCGCTTCGAAAGTTGGTTTTTCTTCGAAAGCTTTGACTGCTTCGCGCAACGCTCGTTTGGCGCGCAGGTTTTTTGCGTAGCGTTTTTTATCTTGGCGCGCTCTTTTGATGGCCGATTTGATGATAGGCATTATATAACTCCTTTTCGGGAGAACCGAAGTCCTTGTCCCGCTTAATTTTTAATGATTTGCTAATTATACATTATTTACAGAGAAAAAACAAGCATTTGCGCTTTATCAATATTTCTGTTACAATTGCCGGTATGAATAATGGTGAAACAATACAAAAAGTCGCGGACGCCATCAAAAACGCCAATAATATTTTGGTGACGATTAATCGCAACCCTAATGTTGACGAAGTTGCGGCGGCCATCGGGCTGACTTTTGTGCTGGAAAAATTGGAAAAATTCACGACGGCGATTTTCAGCGGACAAATTCCGCCGGCCGCTGAGTTTTTGAATCCGAGCGATACTTTTGAGAGTAATATGGAGATTTTGCGCGATTTCATCGTGACGGTGGACAAAGCCAAAGTCGACCGCTTGCGCTACAAAGTTGAGGGCGATGTGGTGCGGATTTACATCACGCCGTATCGTACGACGCTGTCGGAAGACGATTTGAAATATGAAAGCGGCGATTACAATGTTGATTTGCTGATTGCGCTGGGCGCGGTGACGGAGCAGGACTTCGATGACGCCATTCAAGGCGCGGTGCGAATTTTGCACGACGCGACGGTGTTGTCGATTAACAATAGCGGCGACGCGCCGGCTTTTGCGACGCTGAATTGGTCGGATTCGACCGAGACTAGTTATTGTGAAATGGTGACGGACTTGGCGGAGATGTTGAATGAAAATGAAATGGACGAAAATACGGCGACGGCGCTGCTGACCGGCATCATCGCCGAGACGGATCAGTTCAAAAACAGCAAAACGACGCCCAAAGCTATGCAGATTGCGGCCAAATTGATGGGCTACGGCGCCAATCAGCAGTTGATTTCGGTGAAATTGGAAGACAGCGCGTCGAAAAACGAGGCGCCTGATACTCCCGCCGGCCCGACAGAAAGCGGCTTGAGCGTCGCGGAAGTCGAAGAAGATTTGGATGCCAAAGAAGAAGCCGCCACCATTAACGTCAGGGAACAAAACGCCGCTGAGGCCATTGATAAAACTGAGCAAGATTTGAGTCAAATTGCTGAGCCAGACGAGGCTGAACCGGCCCAAAAGCTTAATATCGAGCCGCCGGTTTCGGCCGCATCGACATCGACGCCTGTGCCAGCGCTTAGCCCGACGCCGCCAGTCAAAATTGAATCAGCGACTCCAGCCCCAGATAATTCAGCGCCAAATTTGACGCCAGAGCCGACTTCGCCTGACGCGACGCCCGATTTGCCCGAGCCAGTTGCGCCCGCGCCAGCGCAGGCGGAAGTGTTGAATGATCTAGCGAACTATCAAGCACCAGAACCGGCCACGCCGCCGCCACCGAAAATCACCGAACTGCCGATGCCGCCAATTCCGCCGACGCCCGCGTCGAGCGGTGGCTTCACTGTTGAAGAGCCGGCATCAGAAAATAAGCCGAATCTGTCGGTTTTTCCGAACCAAGCGGCTTTGGATGATATAAAAGCTACGGCTACTGAATCGCTGCCGAGCGTCAATCCGATTTCGGCGCCTAATGTAGCGCCCGAACCAGCTCCGGCGGCTGCGCAACCTGCGCCAGCCAACAACAATCCATTCATGGTATCTGCCAACGCCGAGCCGAATGCCGCTAAGCAAACTTTGTCCGACATTGAACAGGGAATAGCCGGCGGTCGCCCCCAGCCGTCAGCCGAAACGCCAGCTGATCAATTTAAGATACCTAACCAGTAACGATTTTTGGGAGGGGTATGAGAGCGCTAAGTTGGGAATATTTCTGCAAACTAATCGTCAAAAAGCGGCGGCAGATTTTGCGCTGGTCGGTTTTCGGCCTCGCGGCGCTGGCGGCCGTTTTGATTATTTTTCAATTGGCTTGGCCGTATGATAAATTCCTGCCTTGGCAAAAAATCGACAGTTTCAATATTGGTTTGAAAAACTACGATGAAGCAAGTGAACAACTGCGCCAAGCTTATCTTAATCAAGCGGTGGAATTTATTGCCAATAACCGCACAATCGGCGCGGCGACGGTGGCGGAAGTCGGCATCGACGCGGTGGTGGACGATCAAATAGACGCCGCCAAATACAGTTTACGCGACCGTTTCATACCGGGCAGTGTTTTCTATAAAATGCTGGCGCCGGTCGACAAAGCGCCCAAAGTGTCGCTGAACACCGTTGAAACAGCTAGTTATTTGGAGCGTAATTACGCCACGATTTGCACGGTCGCGCCGATTAACGCCGCCATAAAAATCGAAGACGAACGCTTGCGTTTGGCGGCCGACGAGACCGGTTTGTTGTGTGATGAAAATCGTTTCTTGAGCAATATTTTAATCGATGATTTGACCATCGAGCATCCTCTGCGGGTCAAAATGGACGGCAAACATATCGAAGCTTTGGTCACGGCGGCCAGTTTGCAGGATATTTTTGACGTGACGCGCAATCAATTGACCAATGGCATCGTTTTTGCGCTGGACGCCGAGCGCACGCTGTCGGCGCGTTATCTCGACATGATTAAATGGCTGAATATTGAGACGGACGTTTTCGGCCATGTTAAAATCAGTTATTCTGATGACAAAATCCGCGAATATTTGACCAGCAGCCTGTCGTCGATGGTGCGCCAAACCAGCGGTATTACAGTGGTGACGGAGCTAAACGGCGTGGAAGTTAGTCGGAAACTGGGCACGACCGGCCAAGACCTCGATTATGACAAAATGATTGCGGCCATCCACGATTATCTCGAACGCAACACCGAGCGCGATAAAAAGCTGGCGGTGATTTTCGTCACGACCGACCCGATTATTAAATACAAACGTACTTTTTCGAAAAACGCGGCTGGGTTGTTAGCGCTGTTCAATAATCGCTTGAACGGTTCGAGTCATATAGTGTCGGTGACTGACCTCAGTAATCGCGGCATGAGTCGCGCCATCAATGACAATAAAGTCTTCAATTCGAAACTGGCCGCTCGACTCCTGACGTCATATCTGATGATTGACGGCGTCAAAAATAACAAAGCGACGCAGACTTGTTTCCAAAACGTCCTGCGCGACTATGACGAAAATTGTGTACGCAACTTCTTCAGCGCGATTGACGCCAATGTCGAATTCGGCGCCGCCGGCTTCACCGCCACCCACGTCAACGGCACGAGCGTGACGACAACGGCCGTCGATTTGACGAAATTATTGAAAATTCTAGCCAGCGGCGCAGCCGGCAAAGACGCCAGCATGGTGGCGGATATTAAAAAACTTGCTCAAACTGACAGTTTGAGCTATAACGCCGACGATAGCGACGTCCTGCTCCTAGCCAACATCATCGGCGGCCCGAATAGCTATATCATCATCGCCGTTCATGATGGCGATAAGGCGGGGTTGAAAGAGACGGTGGCGGCTATCGAGGAAGTGTTCAAGCTGGAGTAGTTTGTAATAGTGGCAATGCTGATAGTCAGCGGGTCTTTTGAGCTATCTATTGATGCAAAGCGCGGAATAACCGCACGGATTGACTAGTTGGGTGCCGAGAGTTTGGTGACTAAGTTGTGTTATAATGTCTACATGGAATCATTGCAACTAGAGTCTGCCTCCGAACGGAGCAACCACGCGAGCGAACTGACTTTTATTAGAGAAAATGACGAGTTCGACTTCGCTGAGAAAATGGATTTGACTCGTGTCAT